>JANOFZ010000256.1:0-4147 GCA_031413935.1 Thermoleophilia bacterium
CAGGGCGGTGAGGAGGTACGGGCCGCGATCGGCGTCTATCTCAGGGCTGTCGTGAACGAGGAGTTCGAGCTGATGCGCGAGGGCAAGGAGAGCGATGTTGCCTGGGATGCCATGGACGGCCTGTTTAAAGCGATGCAGGCGGCTACGCCGACTGGTGTCGCCCAGGAGTCGTTCTACGACGATTCGGTGCGCCGGCTGAACGTCGTCCTCGATTCCCGGCGCGATCGACTTCTCGCAAGCGCCGACAGCGACCTGCCGCTCGTGATCGTGGCATTGATCCTCGTGGGATCGATCGTGATCCTCGGGTACGTGACCCTCGTCGGGTCGCGTAGTGCCGCGTTCCACCTGATCGGTGCCGGAGCGATCGCCCTCGTGATCGGGTTCTCGCTCGTCGTGCTGCTGCTGCTCCAGTTCCCCTTTTCGGGCGGTCTCGCTGTCGAGCCGACGCCCTACGGAGAAGGCGCTCTCGGTCCGTTTCTGGAGGGATCGAGGTGACTCACTCCGAGGCGCTCGTCGTGCTCCGGAGCGTGATCGACGCAGCGCCCGGTTCCGTGTCTGCCGTTGTCGTCGACACGCACGGGGAGGTCATCGCATCGGTCGCCATGACCGGTGCGGCGCGAGACACGTACCTCAATGCGCACCGCAAGGCATACACCGCGGCGCGTAGCGACGCCTTTACGACGCGGCAGCTCGCGGACAAGGTCGGCGGCACACCAACCGAGCTCGCGAGCTTCGATCCGTTCTTCAGTTTCTTCCTCGGCGGAGTCGCAGCTTTCCGCGCCGGCGAGCGCGTCGGCGCGGTCGGTGTCAGCGGGCTTCCAGGCGATGTCGACGAGTCGCTCGCGATCGCCGGCATACGGGCAGCCGGCCTCGATACGCCGGTCTAGCTTCTTACGCCCGAACGACGAGCGACCGAAGCTTCTTCCGTTCGGCGGGGAGATAGAAGCCGACCGGCAGGAGCGCAACGGGGTAGAGGAGGATCAGCCCGAGGCAGAGAGGAAGGCCCGCTCCGACGACCTTGCCCAGAGTCGCGAGCGCGACACCTACGGCTGCAGCGGTGAGAACGCGTCGCCACTGATACGGGCAGGGAAAGATGCGCTGCGCCCACCAGGCCATACCCGCGAACATCACGGTGTAGGCGGCCACAGTCGCAATTGCAGCGCCCATCATCCCGTAGATCGGGATCAGCGTGAGATTGAGCGTCACGTTGACGATCGCAGCAGCGCCCGTGACCACCCAGTTGAACTGCGTGCGCTTGGATCGCCCGATGCCGATCGAGACGACGATGAAGCCGGCGAACGAGACCGCGGCGAACGCGAGTGGCCCGACCACGCGGGATGCGCTCGAGAACTCGGAATCCGTGAGCCAGTCCACGAGCCAGGGGGAGAGCAGTGCCAGAGCCGTGGCGACCCAGGTCGAGAGGACAACGAGGTACGTGAGAACCCAGGCGTACGTGCGCTTTGCCTCTTCATCGCTCTTGATCGAGAAGGCGAAGGCCGGCCAGGCGGTACGGAAGGCAGTCAGGAGCAGCACCATCGCCGACGCGACGCGCACGCCGACGGAGTAGAGCCCGACCTCGCCCGTGTCGGTGAGCTTGACGAGGAAGAAGCGGTCGCTGAAGTTCGTCGTCCAGAGAAAGAGGGCTGACGGGACGAGCGGCATGCCGAAGTGGTTCATCCTGCGGAGAAGGTCCCGATCCACCTGGAGCCCGAGCTGCTCGCGCCGGTAGCCGAGGAGCGCCAGGTAGACGATCAGGGTGCCGATAAAGTTGCCGACGATGACGCCGAGCGGGCCCTTCTCGAGGACGACGACGAGAAGCACCGTGCCCCCGATCGTGAGCACGACGTTCGTGAGGCTCGCGACCACGAACGCGACCGGACGCTCTTCGACGCGGAAGAGCGAGGTCATCTGCTCGTAGTTCATGTTGGCCCAGAGGGCGACCGCACTTGCGCGCACGAGGTTCGCCGATCCGGGGTCGCCGAAGAGCCAGTCGGAGATCGGTCCCGCGAGCGCGACGACGAGCACGAGTCCCAGCGTCGCCATCGTCATCGTGAACCAGAACGATGTGCGGAGAACAAGTCGTCGACTGTCGTGGTCGTCGGCGTCGAAGTAGAAGCGGAAGAAGGCCGACGAGATGCCGAAGCGGAGGATGATCGTCAGCACCGTGACGAGCGCGATCAGCGTCTCGATCTCGCCGTAGTCCCCTTTTGAGAGATACCGCGTGTAGAGCGGCAGCAGGAGGACGGCGAGGATCCGCGATACGAGGCCGCCAAGGCCGTAGATCGCAGACTGCTTGCCGAGCCGACTGAGCTGGCCGGAGAGCGCCATCAGAGTCGAGCGTAGACGTCGAGGAGGCGGTCGGTGATCCGCTCCTGGTCGTGGACGAGCTCGACGTAGGCTCTCGACGCCTCGCCGAGACGGCGCCGCTCTGCCGCGTCGGCAACGAGTGGGCGCAGCTGCTCGCGGAGCGTCTCGGCCGTGGCGGAAACGATGGGCACCTTCGTCCCGAATGCCTCCTCGGTGCGCCGAACCGCCTCGTCGTGGAGGAAGGTGACGACGGGCTTGCCGAGCGCCATGCACTCGATCGCGAAGAGCCCGTACCAGCCGGCGTTCAGCTGATCGACGACGATGTCGGCGTTCCGGAAGCGCTTGAACGCCTCGTCGTGATGGAGGCCCTCGACGATCTCGAGGTCGGCGTCGAGCCCTTCGACGGCTGCGATCACGTGTTCTGTGCCCTTGCGGCCACGAGACGAGGGCGCATGCAGGATCACCGGGCGCGCCCGGTCCGACGGCGGCGTGGGGGTCAGGTTCGTCAGGTCGATGCCGGGCGGGATCACGTTCGCCTCCGGGACCCAGCGGATGGCGTCGTAGCTGCCGACGATCTCGGCACCGGCCTTCTTGCCGGAGGCGAGCTGTTCGGTCGTCTTGCCGCGGACGTCCGAGCCGAGGTAGTGCATGACGGATTTCTTGCGTGTCATTCGCAGGATCGGGAACTGGAGCGACTGCGGGACAAGCGTCAGGCCGAAGATGAAGTGGAAGACGTCCGTGTGGGGCAGCAGGCGGGCGAGTGCCGCCCACTGCGTCGCCTGCCGACCCGCGAACCCTCCGGACCGATCGAGCGAGACGTCTGCCTCCGGGTGGAGCTCGTAGCGCTCGAAGACGACGAGCCTCGCATCGACGCCTCGCAGTCGCAGAGCCTGCGCGAGCGTCCAGGGGACGCCCGCGGTGTTGACCGGGCACAGCGTCACGCGGAGTGGGCGTCCGGAAGGTGTGGGCGTTGCAGCTTTCGTCGCGCCAGCGTTCCCTGCGCTTGCCTCCTCGCCGCCGCCCTCCTCGCTGTGGAGCGATTGGCTCACAACCGGTGCAATCCCGGCACGGACACATCACGCTTTCCGCGATACCGTGCCTGTGCCTTGCCCCTGGGCGGGTGGGGGTTAGGGATGGTCGTCACGACGAGACCCTTCGGTCAGGCGTCCCACTCGAGCTGGTCGAAGTAGCGCAGCGCCGTTCGTCCAGGTCGGATTCTGTTGCGCAGCGCGATGAGCTCGTCCGCCGAGATCTCGCCGAGCGCACGCTTCACCCCGAGGTAGGGGATGTTCAGATCGTCCTGGTAGACGACCGTCGAGATCCGCGGATTGATCTCGATCACGTAGTCGCCCACGAGCTGGATGTTGAAGAAGTGCTCGATCTCGAGCTCGGCGACGATCCGGTTCGCCACCTCCATCAGTGCGTCGTCCTCGAGCGTGACGAAGTACATCGCGAGCCCGGCTCGCATCGCCTCACGCGTCTTCGGGTGACCGAGGAGGATTCGCTCGCCGTCCGCGATCCCGTCGATCGTCCGTTCGCCGCCGGTCGCGAGCTCCATCACGAGAAGGTCGGGACCGCCCTCGGGGGGCAGGAGCTCGACCGCTTCCTCCAGGCGCATGGCGACCGACCCGGGCCGCTCGTTGAGAAGCTGATGCGCGCGATCGACGGTGGGGTCGAGGATCCGGAATCCGCGCGAGCCAGACGAGAACACCGGCTTGAAGCAGACAGGCACGTCGGGGTACCCGAGCTCCTTCGCCGCCGACTCGACCTCGCCGGCGCCGTTGCCGCGCCGGAACGCCGGCGCGGGCAGTCCGAGGCGATGGAGGAACTCGTAGGTCTC
>JANOFZ010000257.1:0-9446 GCA_031413935.1 Thermoleophilia bacterium
GAGGAGACCGGAGTCGTCACGGTGACGCACCTCTGGCAGTGCTACGACGTGGGCAAGTCGATCAACCCGACGCTCGTGGAGGGACAGATCGAAGGTGGCGCGATGCAGGGACTCGGCCTCGGCGTCCTCGAAAATTGCTACCCGTACTACCCGTCGGTCGAGCACCGCGGGGGACAGTTCGGGGCCTACCTCGTCCCGGGGATGGAGGATCTCCCCCAGATCGACACGCTGATCATCGAGAACCCCTCCGCCGACGGTCCGTTCGGTGCCAAGGGCATCGGCGAGATGGCGAACAACGCCCAGCCGCCTGCGATCGCAACCGCGGTCTTCGACGCGGTCGGCGTGTGGGTGACGGAGCTGCCGATCACGCCCGAGCGGGTGCTGCGTGCTCTCCAGGAGAAGGCCGCAGGCGGGGACGCGCCGAAGCGCGATGGCAAGACCGTCGTCTTCGACGCCGAGCTCTCGGTGAATACGGTCGGCACCGGCATCACGTTCGGGGCCGCTGCTTGATGGAGGGCACGACGTAGTGGCTGATTCGCCCTTCCGCTCGTTCAATGGAGAGGAGCCCTTCCCCATCTTTCCCGGGGTCGGGCTCCACCCCATTGCCGGCGACCAGGTCTTTCTCGGTCGGGTCACCTACGAGCCCGGAACGACGGTGAAGCGGCACAGCCACGAGCACACCGAGCAAGCGATGCTCGTGCTCGAGGGGTCGCTGCAGATGACGATCGGCGACGAGACGCGCGATATCGGCCCGGGAGACGCATGCCTGATCAACCGCGGGGTCGAGCACGAGCTCTACTCGGCGGGCGGCGTCACCTTCATCGAGGCGCTCTCGCCGGTGCCGCTCGACCACATCGGCAATCGCGAGCGCGATCTCGTCCTCGGCGATCTCAACGGGTCTCTGCACGTCGAGCGGTAATGAGCGAGACCGGAAGGACGGCGCTCGTCACCGGTGCGAGTCGTGGCATCGGTGCTGCGACCGCGGTGCGGCTGCGCCGGGACGGCTGGACGGTCGCGACCGCAGAGCGCTCCACGGGCGTCGACCTCCGGGATCCGCGTGCGGCGGCGGCAGCCGTTGACGCTCTCGACCGCATCGATGCCCTCGTCTGCAACGCTGCAACGATCGTCCGAAAGTCGCTGTTCGATACGACCTTCGACGACTGGCAGCAGACTTTTGATCTCAATCTCACCTCGGTCTTCGCCATGGCGCAGGCGGCTGCGAGACGGATGGTCGAAGGTGACGGCGGCTCGATCGTCCTGCTCGGCTCGATGATGTCGTTCCAGGGGGGCGTCAACGTCAGCGCTTATGCAGCATCGAAGGGCGGCGTTGTCCAGCTCACGAAGGCGCTCTCGAACGAGCTCGCCGGGCAGGGTGTCCGGGTGAACGCGGTCGCGCCCGGCTACATCAAGACGGAGATGACGGACTCGCTCGAGGAGTGGCGCCGCCGCGAGATCGATGCCCGCATCCCCGCAGGACGTTGGGGCACGCCGGAGGATGTCGCGGACGTTGTCGCTTTCCTTCTCTCGGACGATGCGCGGTACGTGACCGGTGCCGTGATCCCGGTCGACGGCGGCTACCTCGCCCGCTGAGCCCGTGATGTGAGAGAATCGCCTGACCCTATGGTCAGGAGAAGTCGAGCATGAGCCACTGGGACACCGATGTCGTCGTCATCGGCGCGGGTCTCGCCGGCCTTGTCGCCGCGACGGATCTCGTCGCCGCAGGACGCAACGTCGTCGTCCTCGAGGCACGAGACCGCGTCGGTGGGCGTCTGCTCAACATCGAAATCGGCGGCGAGCCGAACGAGCTCGGCGGCGAATGGATCGCGCCCTACCAGAGCGAGATGCACGCCCTGCTCGCCGAGCTCGAGATCGAGCTCTTCCATGCCTACCGCGAGGGAGACCACCTCTACGTCGACGCGGACGGCACGCTGCATCGCTACCACGGAGACAACGACCCGCTGCCGGCCGCCTCGGCCCGCGCCTACGAGACCGCCGTCGCGAAGCTCGACGCCCTCGTCGGGGAGCTCGACCCCGAGGCACCGTGGGAGCACCCGCGCGCGGCCGAGCTCGATGCGATCACGTTCGAGCAATGGCTCAACTCCGAGGTCGACGACACCCTCGCGTGTGACCTGCTGCGCGCCTTCATGGCCGGCGGCTACATGACGAAGCCCGCCGACACGTTCTCGGTTCTGAGCGCACTCGGAACGGTGGCGGGCGCGGGAAGCGTCGCGAACCTGTTCGAGCCCGATCTCTGCCTCCACTCGCGGGTCGTCGGTGGCTCACAGCTGATTCCGCTTCGGCTCGCAGAACGGCTCGGCGACCGTGTCGTCCTCGATGCTCCCGTGCGGACGCTGCGCTACACCGAGAGTGACGTCGAGATCGAAGCCGGATCGCACCATGTGAAGGCCCGGGCCGCAATTGTTGCCGTGCCGCCGAACGTCGCCGGCGTGATCCGCTTCGAACCGTCGCTTCCCGCGTGGCGCATGCGCCTGCACCAGGCGATGACACAGGGTGACGTGATCAAGGTACTCGCGGTCTACGACGAGCCGTTCTGGCGCGCTGAGGGGCTTGCCGGGGAAGGGTTTGCCCCGTACGAGCTCGTGCGCGAGGTGTACGACAACACCCCGCCCGCCGGGCGACCGGGAGTCCTCTGCACCTTTCTCGCGGGAGAAAAGGCACAGGCAGCCGAACGACTCGACGCGGACGAACGACAACGTCTCGTCCTCGAGGGCATGGCACGCTTCTTCGGCCCGCGCGCCCTCGATGCAGTCGAGGTGATCGAGCGCGACTGGTCGCAGGAGGAGTGGACACGCGGTGGGTACGCCGCCACGTTCGGCATTGGCGGCCTGTCGCGCTTCGGCGCCGACCTGACCCGTCCGGTCGGGCCGATCCAGTGGGCGTGCACCGATCTCGCGGGGATCGGACACATGCACATGGAGGGCGCGATTCGGTCGGGCCGCCAGGCAGCGCGCGCCGTCCTTGCCCACGGGTAACACGCGCTAGCCTGGGCTCGTGAGTACCGTGCTCGCGAGCGAGAACCTATGGCGGGCCTGGTCGTTCCAGCCGGTCGTGATCGGAGGCGGCCTCGTCGCGATCGCATTCTTCCTCCACGGCTGGAACCGTCTCCACCGGCGACGGGCCGACCTCGCACCGTGGACGCGGATCCCGCTCTTCATCGTCGGCGTCGTCGTCACGGTCCTTGCGATCGTCTCGCCGATCGACGCGATCGGCGAGAGCTACCTCCAGAGCGTCCACATGCTCCAGCACGTCCTCATCGCCGACCTCGGCATCGCGCTCACGGTCGTTGCGATCCGCGGCCCGCTCACGGTCTTCTTCCTTCCCCGGGACCTCCTCGTGCCGCTCGCGCGAATGGCATGGCTCCGCCGGACGCTGCGCTTCCTGCTCCGGCCCGGTGTCAGCTACGGCGTGTGGGTGATCGCGCTCGTCGCCTGGCACGTGCCCCGGTTCTACGAGGCGACGCTCCACTCGTGGTTCTGGCACGACCTCATGCACCTGAGCTTCATTCTCGGCGGCATCCTCATCTGGACGCAGATCGTCGACCCCTCTCGCCACGGACGGTTGACCCTCGGCGAACGACTCGGCTTCACCGCACTCATCTTCTGGACCGGCCAGGTGCTGGCGTACGTGATCCTCTTCGACTTCAAGCCGCTGTTTCCGTCGTACGTCGATCAACCGGTGCGCCTGCTCGGCCTCTCGCCGCTGACCGATCAGAAGATTGCGGGAGTCGTGATGATGGTCGAGCAGGTGCTCACGGTCGGCCTTGCCTTCGTCCTGCTGCTCCGCGCGAACCACCGACGACGCGCAGAGGCGCTCGTGCTCCCCGCGGAGCCCGCGTGAGCTCCCCCTGGGCACCAACGTTCGAGCCGCTGTTCATCGTGGGCGGCGCCGCATCTGCCTGGGCGTACGCGAGAACTGCAAGGCATGACCCGCCTGGCGGTGCCCGAATCGCCGCGTTCACCGCGGGGATCCTCCTGATCGTCCTGGCACTGAACTCGCCACTCGAGACGATCGCAGTCGACTATCTGCTGCTGTTTCACCTGCTGCAGAACGTGATCATCTCCGACTGGGCGCCGCCGCTCCTCATTCTCGGACTCACGCCGGCGATGCACTCGGCGATCGCCGATCGTGGCGGCCGACCGTTCTCCTTCGTGACCCGACCCACGGTTGCGCTTCCGGTCTGGCTCGTCGGCTGGTACGCCGTCCACCTCGCGGGCGTCTACGAGACAGCGCTCCGCAACCCGATCCTGCTCAACATCGAGCACCTGTTCATGATCGCGATCGGCCTGCTCTTCTGGTGGCCGGTGCTCAGCGACGCGCCACGTCCCGTGCCCACCCTCGGTCGGATCGCCTACATCTTCGCCGCCTTCGTCGGTTCGGCGTTCCTCGGTCTCGCGCTCACGTTCGCCCCTCCCCTCTACGCCTACTACGAGGATCTACCGGTGCGATTGTGGGGAATCAGCGCGGCACAGGATCAGAATCTCGGCGGGATCCTGATGACGACGGAGCAAGCGATCGTCTTCTTCGCGATGATCGTCTGGCTGCTGGTCGTGCTGTTCCGCGAGGAGGACGAGGCCGAACGGCGCCTCGCCGAAGCGCAACGAGCGGCCGGCCTCCGGGAGCATTGAGCTCGGGCAGGGGCCTGACAGGTCGTAAGAACATCGTAAGAAGCATTGTCCGGAAGGCTGCGATCATCGGGTGATCCGACCAGGAGGATCCTTGACATGAGCAGAGGAACGATGACTGCACTCGGCGTACTCGGAGTGACGGCAACACTGGCGCTCGGCTTCGCTGTCGCGGGGCTTGCATCGTCGGAGGGGGTGTCGGGGACGTTCGCCGGAACGACCGAATCGACAACCGAATCGACAACCGAATCGACAACCGAGAATCAACCGCCATCTGTCTCCAGGAGCACGCTGTCGGCCCGCGCTGAGGTTCCAAAGCCAACGGGTGTCAAAGCGGGCGCCGGAGGCACGTTCACGCTCTCGGTAACGAAGACGAACGGGAAGTATGTGGCGACGTTCAAGCTCACCTTCAGGCAACTCACCGGCAAGGCAGTCGTGGCTCATATCCACAAGGGCAAGCCCGGCAAGGCAGGGCCTGTGCTCGTAGCCCTCTGCGGTCCGTGCAGGAGCGGAGTGACCGGCAAGCGAACGCTTTCGAAGGCGGTCAACACTGCTATCGAGGGCGGCGGTACCTACGTCAACATCCATACGGCGAAGAACGCAGCGGGTGAGATCCGCGGACAAGTGAAGTAGAGGCACCCACAAAGGCCGACGGAAAGCGCGAGTCAGGATTAAGCCTCTAGCACCCGAGAGAGCCATCCGGAATCTCTAGCCTGGAACTGACTCGCGCCCTCCGCTGGCCGACGAGTCCTTTCGTGCAGAGCGAACGACGCGCATCGCGACGAGAACGACGAACGGCCCGTAGATAGCGACACGCACCCACCAGGGAAGACGCTCATCGATTCCGAAGACGTACAACAGCGGTAGCGTGCCCGTGAGCCACAGCCATGCCGGACCTGGCGTGACAACAAGGAACGGTAGGAGCCAGAGCCCGTACCACGGTTGCAGGAACGCCGTCGTGAGCAGGACGCTACCGAGCACGAGGAGCGCCGAGCGTGCTACCTGATCGACAGTGTCGTGCGGACGAAATGCAACGACTACAACCACGACGAGCAGAACGCCGACGAGCACCAGACGCGCCCCATCGCGACCGAGATATGGCCGTAGGGCCCACCAGGCGAGCGACCCGAGGTCTTCGTCGAGGTACTGAGAAAGGCTCCCAACGGCCTTTGCACCGACCGACGCGTACGCAAGGTACCCCGCCGCAACGACACCGAGCGAGGCAGCGACAAAGCGGCGACCGCCGCCGCGCATCAGCGCGGGTACGAGGAGCAGTGGCCCCAGCTTCACGAGCACGCCAGCACCAACAGCGAGCCCTGCGAGGCCTCGTCGGTTACAGGCCCAGGCCGCGAGGAGGGCGGCGCCTGCGAGCACAGCGAGAGCATCCGAATGGCCGTTCGCAGCGATCTCGCTGACGGCCAGAGGATGCCAGGCAAGCACGACCACGCGTTCGAGTGGCGCGCCGATGCGAACGAGGACGAGCAGAAGCAAGCCCACCGCAAGTGCATCGGCAACGAGAAAGAGCCAGGTCGAGGCCCGAACCCCGGTACCAAAGACGGCGCGTGCGGCGAGGAAGGACGCCTCCGCGCCTGGCGGATAGACCGTCGCCTGATCCTTCCGGTTGATCTTCGGCCAGATTGCCTCGTCACGGAACTCCCGGAGCTCCCGAGCGTTCGGAGCGTAACGGTAGGGATTGATCCCCGCCGCCTGGACTCGCGCGTCCCAGGCATAGCGGAACGTGTCCGTGGTCAACGGGGGTGGCGTGGACGGCGCAAATGCGACCGCGTGAGCGGCGACCCCGACGAGGAGCACGAGCAGGAGGCCGACGCGCCCCGCCCCGAGACCGCCCCAGCAGAGCCAGGCGGCCGGGAGGAAACACGCAAAGGCGAGGAGCTGCGCCAGCACCTGCTCGTGCACTCCCGTCTGCGACCGGGCGAAGAGCTCAATCGCGATGATTCCCGTGCCGAGAGCCGCAACAAGCGAGACGCGCACCATGACCTCGCGGTCGACATGCGACGAACGCCATGCAGCCGGGACGGTGCCTGACAGAGGCGACTTCTCACCTGCGTCGTCGCCTTGGTCAACTCCGCTCACGGCGAGCCGCCGAACGGCGGGAAGCGCTCGCTCACCTCGCGAGTCCTATCGCACGGCGCCGTGCGTCGCAAGCACCAACACGACTGGGCACGCCCCGCGATCGACCGCGCGCGTCTCCCTGGCGTGGAGCAACGTCGTCCGGACGATCAGCTTCGCCCGGGCGAAGTTGTCGAGCTCCGTCGGGACAGGCCCGACACGGCTTCCGAGCGCGTAGCCGGCGGCGTTCCAACCCATCGCGCGGTAGCTCTCGAGCGAGTAGAGCGGCGACATTCCGAAGAGCTCGAGGTTGTCGAGCGGCTGTAGATCGGCGCGGTGAATGACGGCCGTGCCCTTGGACTGGATCCCGAGCGCGATCCCGGAGCCCGAGAGCCGCGCCCCGTCGTGCGCGATGAACGCGACGTCTGCAACCCGTCGGACGCGCACGATGCGCGCGGTTCCGCCAGCCTCGGCGATGCCGTCGACGATCGCGGCGAGCACCTCGCCGTGATCGAGCCCGTTGATCGTCTCTCGAATCGTGTCGGCGAACGCAGGTCCGACGGCGATCACGACCTCGGACACGTCTGTCCCCACCGATGCCTCGTCCCCCTCGACGACAATCCGTTGCTCGCTGCTGTCGCCCGTCCCGAGGCGAGCCGCATCGACGACGTGGGGAAGCGCCTGGAGCGCCTCCCAGCGTGCTCCCTCGAGCCGGTACCCCGTGCCGGGGCCGGTGTACGCATTCGGATCGTTGACCGCCGAGCGCACGTATCCGTCCTCGTCGATCACCGAGGAGGTCTGGAGGTAGTCGGCCGAGACGCGCTGCCGTTGCATATCGACGACCGCCCGTGCCACATCGTCGAACCCGCGCCGGTCGAGAGCGAGCGCGACATCGAGCCCCGAGACCTTCCGCTCTAGTGCAGCGTCTGCCGCGTCGACATCGGCGGCGCGGTCACGATCCGGCATATCGCTCGCGTCATAGCCGGTCGTGGCGGCGTCGACCTCGGCATCGGTGATCTCGGGAAGGCCGAGCTCTGCGAACACCGCCTGAATCGCGCGGGCGGCCCGGCCGCGTACACGCGTCACCTCGGCCTCGTCGACCGGTTCGATGCCGCCGTCGACCTGCCAGTCGCGCTGGATCGTCATCCACTCATCGAGGTCGTCCGCGTCGTAGTTGCCGCCACCGAAGGTGTTGTCGTGGCGCGGCATCACCGAGTAGCCCGACGTGACGAAGTCGGTGCCGGGAAGGAACTGTCCCATCAGCTTCGCCGTCTTCCGGATCGCGGAGTGCGAGGAGATTGCGTCGTTCCCCGAGGCGACCTCGAGATCGAGCCAGGCAGCGATCACGTTCTCGGCCAGGATCGCCCGCGTCCCACCCGGAAGCGACAGCACGAGGGCGACGCAGGAGATCGACCCGTTCTGCACACCCTGCGAGCCGGCCGCGCGGACAACGGAGATGCAGCGCGCCTCGAGGTAGAGCATCGACATTCCCTGCGCGTGCCCCATCAGCGCCTCGGAGCCCGTGCCCGAGGTGAAGCGCACCTTCACGCCGCGCGACGCGTAAGCCGCTCCGAGGAATGACTTCGACCACGGTGTGTCGTCGCCATCGACGAAGACTTGCTCGGTCCCGTAGACCGAGAGCGTCTCGGCGTACGTGACGAGCCCGTTCACGGCGAGCTCGAGGTTGCGGCGCTCCTCGACCGCGCATTGGGTCATCACGCCGGGCCGCCCGGTCTGGGAGCCAACGAGGAGCGCGATCGCGTTGAGCGGTGCGTAGCGTGCGACTCCGACCGTTGTCTCGAGCTCGGCAAAGCCTCGTGCGGCAGCCTCCGCGGCATCGGCTGCGAGAAGAGCCGGGCTCTCCTTCAGGTTCGTGACGTGCGCCTGGTTGGCGGGCGCACGTCGGGCGCGCAGCTTCTTGAGGGCAAACATGAGCTCGACCGGGTCGAGCAGACCTGCGACGCGCGCGAGCTTGGCGGGCGTCAGCCCCCGGGCGAGCCTGACGGCCTCGGCGCGCGGGACGTCGACGTCGACGAGCATCCGCGCGACGTCGAGGTCGGAGAGAGCCATCGCCTCTGCGGCGATTTCGAGATCGATACCGTGTGCCACCAGGAAGCGATCGATGACGTCGAAATCCTCCGCTGAGCGGCCATCCATGCGGATGACGACACCGTTCTCGACGACGAGCTCGGGCTCAGGATCGTTCGGCCCGTTCGCTGCGACGAGCCCGAGTTCCGGGAGCGGCGTCACAAGCATCTCCCGACGAAGCTCCTTCTCGGCACGCGAGGCGAACCGAGCAGACTTGCCGGGGCTCGAGCCCTCAGGCACCGACGAGCCCCCTCTCGACGTAGGCGACTGCGGCGTCGCGAACGAAAGCGGCCGTCAGCGGCGCCCCCCACGCGTCGAGCCGTCGCGCCCACTCCTCGAGCTCTGCCGCGGTCGATCGCCTCGGCCGCAGCGCCGTGTAGATCTCCAGCAGCTCCTCGTCAGGAACGCGCGTGAGCTCGGCAGCGCGGTCGAGGTTGTCGGCCAACTGCGTTCGGCCCACCCCCCGTGCCACCTCGGCCTGCCGGCGGAGGGTCGCATGCGTCGCGCGAACGTCGGAGGCGACGAGTACCCCGGCACGCGCGGAATCGAGCGTGACGTCGTCGAGCGCGAGCCCGGAGGGCGTCTCGACGAGGTCGGGTCGCCTGGAGCCGAGCGGGTAGTCGACGGTTGGGTCGAAACTCACCC
>JANOFZ010000258.1:0-2431 GCA_031413935.1 Thermoleophilia bacterium
CTGGTTCGAGCGTGGGTACCTGAGCGAGGGCCGACTCTGGCTCGACGCGGCGCTCGCGGCTTCACCTGATGCATCGCTGACTCGCGCCCGCGTGCTGAGCGGGAACGGTGTCCTCGCTCACTACCAGGGCGACTACGACCGCGCCGAGGTGCTGTGTCAGGAGGCCCTACAGCTCTCTCGCACGCTCGACGACAGGACGGGCATCGCAGAAGCGCTGACGGGGCTCGGGCTGGTACGGAGAGCGCGCGGGGACTACCCGGAGGCAGAGACGCTCTTCTGCGAGGCTCTCGCCGGCTACGAGAGCCTCGATGACGAGGCGGGAGTCGCGCGCGGAATCGACCGGCTCGCGATGCACTTCGTGGTCGTCGGCGATGACGCCAAGGCACGGCCGCTCTTCGAAGACAGCCTCACGCGTTTCCGGCGGCTCGGCGACGCCCACGGAGTTGCGCTCGGGCTGTACGGCCTCGCCTACACCCGTCCCGCCGGCGCGCTGGTCGACGCGCGGATGCAGGTCGACGAGAGCCTCGACATCCTGCGCGCGGTCGGCGACCGGCGCACCTTCGGCAAGGTGCTCTGGTGCCTCGCGGGAATCAACGCCGACCTCGACGACGGCGAGACGGCTGCGGCGCAGTTCGAGGAGTCGCTGACGCTCTTCATCGAGTTCGGCGACCGCTGGTTCTGTGTGATCGTGCTCGAATCAGTCGCCTTCCTTGCGTTCTCGGCTCAAGAGGTCGAGCGAGCTGTCCGTCTTCTCGGCGCCGCGGACACCGTCCTCGAGAGCATCGGAGTGCCGCTCCTGGCACGCTTTCGTGCCCGTCACGACAGCGTCCTGACGGACGCACGGACGACGCTGGATGATGACCGTTTCGCGACCGCCTGGAACGAAGGCAAGCGGTTCTCGCTCGAAGGGACGGTGGAGCTCATGAGAGCAGCGGATGCGCCTGCCGACCTCGACACGCGGGACGGCCTCACGGCCCGCGAGATCGAGGTGCTGGTTCTCGTTGCCGAGGGCCGAACCGACGCGGAAGTGGCCGAGAGGCTCGTCGTGAGCGTGCGCACCGTCCATGCGCACCTCCGCTCGATCTATCGCAAGCTCGATCTGCACACGCGAAGCGCCGCAACGCGCTATGCGCTCGAGCACGGCCTTTAGTGCGCCGTCCGGGGAATACGGCACAGCTCGGCCGGCTGCAAACGCTTCGCATCGCTTCGTCCTCGGTCGCCCCGGTACATCCCAGTATCGAGGCTCCCTGCGTCCTCGCGCTGCTCGGTTTTCGCTCGCCCGAACAGCACCGTATTCCGCGGACGGCGCACTACTCGAGGCCGAAGCCAAGATCGGGGGCGGGACGCTGGCGTTCGTCCTTGCGCGAGGCAATCACCTCGGCCATGACCGCCTCGAATTCGGGCACGTCTGCCATCGCTCCGGCGAACGCAGCAAGTCCAAGGAACCGGCTGGGCTCGCTCGTGGCAGCGTCGGTTGCGGGCACGAGTGCGGCGACTGGGCGACCACGACGGGTGACGACGAACCGCTCGCCCTCGAGCACACGGTCGATCAATTCGGCGAAGCGCTGCTTGGTTTCTGCGACTCCCATTTGTTCAGTCATGATGACATTAAACCGTCGAAATGTCATGATGTCCAGTACGGAGATGGCTCGGCGGGACGCATTGCGTACTGCTGTCGGCGCCTCGGGTCCCCTGCTACACTCCGCCGTCGTGCGGTCACCCGACCGCTCTCTTTCTGACTGATGAAGACCTACACCGCCAAGCCGGGAGAAATCCAGCGCGACTGGTACATCGTCGACGCCGAGGGGAAGACCCTGGGCCGACTCGCGACCCAGATCGCCGACACGCTTCGTGGCAAGCGCAAGCCCCAGTACACCCCGCATGTCGACACCGGCGATTTCGTCGTCGTGATCAACGCGGAGAAGATTCACCTCACCGGCCAGAAGCTCGACCAGAAGATGGTCTATCGCCACTCCGGCTTTCCCGGTGGACTGAAGACACGGACGATGCGCGAGCAACTCGATCGCCGCCCGACCGAGGTCATCCGTAAGGCAGTGAAGGGCATGCTTCCCAAGAACAAGCTCGCCGCAGCGCAGCTGACCAAGCTCAAGGTCTACGCAGGCCCCGAGCATCCGCACGCCGCGCAGGCGCCCAAGGATCTGGAGCTCTAATGGCAGACATCGCACAGTATCTCGGTACCGGTAAGCGCAAGACCTCGGTCGCGCGCGTCATCCTCCGTCCGGGCGACGGCAAGACCTGGATCAACGGCCGCACGCTGGAGGACTACTTCCCGCGCGCGTCGCATCGCACGTCGGCTCTCGGCCCGTTCAAGACGGCTGGAGCGGAAGGCACGTACGACCTTCGTGTTCGCGTTCACGGCGGCGGCATCAGCGGCCAGGCCGGCGCGGTACGGCACGGAATCGCTCGCGCG
>JANOFZ010000259.1:0-3670 GCA_031413935.1 Thermoleophilia bacterium
TCGAACACGACGGGCACGCCGAACGGGATCGGGCCGTGGCCCATGTCGTGCCCCGCAGCGCCCTGCGGCCCTGGTGCTACGACGAACTCCTCGGCGGTACAGCCGTGCTCGGCAAACGTCATTCCCATCGCCTGCTTGACACGCTCGACCGTGAGGACCTCGCCGTCGAGCCGGAGGATGCCCTCGTTGTTCGTTGCGCTGCGCATGAGCGCAGCGCCGGTCGTGAGGCCGGCCTCGGCGGCGCGCTGTGCGCGACGAATCCCCGCGAGCTGAGCGGCGGTCTTGACGCGGCGACGAGCGTCGAAGGTTGGCTGGTCGACGGTCAAATCGATCCCGGCCTGCCGCACGCGATCGAGGTGGCCGGCCGGGAACGTATGCGGCACGAGTGCGCCCGTCAGCCCAGCGTGGACGCACGAACGGGCGACCCACTCGAGATCGATCTCGTAGTAGCCGAGACCCTGGGCACGAAGCTCGTCGATCCCGATCTCCTCCAGTGGATGCACCGTGAGATCGAGGCCTAGGCCGCGGATGCGCGGCACCTCCATCGACCCGATGTAGACATGGCGTGTCCCGCCGTGCTCGAGATAGACGAACGGATCGGGAACACCGAGGGGGATCTCGTTGCGCAGCTCCGGCGACCGGAATGTGTCGCCGATGATCAGGATGTCGGTCATGGGGGAAATCCTATGCGAGCGCCCTGGCCCCCGGCTTCGGTAGGTTCCCGCAAATGGACGACCTCGCGACACTCCGGGAGCGGCTCGCAGAGATCTCGGATCTCGGTCGCGCCGCTGGCGTGCTCGGCTGGGAGCAGCGCGTGTCGATGCCGCCGCTCGGCACGCCTTCGCGCGCCGACTCGCTCGCAACGCTCGGCCGGATCATCCACGATCGCTTCACCGACGCCGAGGTCGGGCGACTCCTCGACCGGCTCACCCCGCTCGAGGACTCGCTGCCATACGACTCCGACGACGCAAGCCTGATCCGGGTCACGCGGCGCGACTGGGAGAAGGCCCGCCGGGTACCGACCGAGCTGCGCGTCGAGATGACGCGCGCTGCGGCGAGCGGGCACCACGCGTGGGTCGAGGCACGCCAGAACGACGACTTCGCTTCCTTCCTGCCCTACCTCCGCACCAACGTCGAGCTGAAGCGGCGCTACATCGCGTGCTTCGAGCCCGCCGACCATCCGTACACGGCGCTGCTCGACGACTACGAGCCCGGGATGACGACGACCGAGGTGCGCGCGGTGTTCGCCGTCCTCCGCCCCGCACTGACGGCGCTCGTCCGCACTGCCCCGGAGGTCGAAGCGTCCTTCCTTCATGGCGACTTCGACCCGGAGCTCCAGCGCCAGTTCGCCGAGCGCGTCGTCGCAACCCTCGGGTTCGAGGAAGGCGCCTGGCGCCTCGACCCGACCGCGCACCCCTTCTGCACCTCGTTCTCGAACCGCGACGTGCGTCTGACGACGCGCTACCGACCCGACGACCTCGAATCGGTCTGGTCGACGCTGCACGAGGCCGGTCACGGCCTCTACGCCCACGGAATCGCGGACGCGCTCATGCGAACGCCGCTCGGCGGAGCCCCGTCGCTCGCGATCAACGAGTCGCAGAGTCGGACCTGGGAGAACCTCGTGGGACGTTGCCGCCCGTTCTGGACGCATTGGTACGCACCATTGCAGGAGACGTTCCCGAAGCAGCTCGGCAACGTCGATCTCGACACCTTCGTCCGCGCGATCAACCGCGCCGAGCCGGGCTTGATCCGCGTCGACGCCGACGAGACGACCTACTCCCTCCACATCATCCTCCGCTTCGAGCTCGAGCAGGAGCTGGTCGCCGGAACCGTCGCTCTGGAGGAACTGCCGGAGATCTGGAACGCGCGGATGCAGGAGTTCCTCGGCATCGACGTGCCGTCGGACACCGACGGCGTGCTCCAGGACGTGCACTGGTCGGGCGGCGGGATCGGCTACTTCCCGACGTACGCGCTCGGCAACGTCGTCTCGCTGCAGATCTGGGCGAAGGTGCGTGAGGCGCTGCCAGATCTCGACGACCAGATGGCCGCCGGTGAGCTCCTCCCGCTCTCCGACTGGCTGCGGGACAACCTGTACGCCTGGGGTCGGAAGCTGACACCGAAGGAGACACTCGCGCGCCTGACCGGATCGGACGTGATCGATCCGCAGCCGTACCTCGCCTACCTCGGCGACAAGATGGCCGCACTGCGTCCTACTGAGTGACCGGATCGGTGGCGATCGTCGCGAGCAACCGGCTCGCCTGGGTCGGATCGGTACCTGCCGCCGCGTTTTTCGAGCATGTCAGCCGGGTCGGCGGAGCCCTCCCGTAGACTCGAAGCCGTGGATGCTCTCTCCCGCGCACACCTGATCCTCGAGGAAGTCGCGCAGCGTGTCCGCGCCGATGTCCCCGAGGGTGCCGTGCTCTTCGACGCGCATACGCATCTCGGGGATGACATCGACGGGATGCAGGGACGGCCCGACGAGATGCTCGGGATGTTCGACCACCTCGGCATCGCGGGCTCGTTCACGTTCTGCCTCGACGAGCCGGATCGTGAACCGGCGTTCACTGCGGCCAACGACCGCACGCTTGCCTACGCGGCAGAGCATCCCGATCGGATCGTCCCCTTCGTGCGCCTCGACCTCGAAGAACGGCCGATCGAGGAGGCGATTCGCTGCCTCGACCTTGGCGCCCGCGGGATCAAGCTTCACCCACGCGCACAGAAGTTCTCCGTCGGCGACGAGCGCCTGGACGGAGTCTTCGCGCTGGCGGTCGAGCGCGACGTGCCGATCCTGATCCACGGTGGCCGCGGTCTGCCTCCGATCGGCGACCACCTGGCGTCGCTCGTTGACCGCTACGCCGACGTTCGACTGATCATTGCGCACGCCGGCATCGCAGACCTTGGCGGTCTCGCACACCATTTCGGCCATGTCCCCGGCGTCTTCTTCGACACGTCACTGTGGGGGGTGATCGACCTGCTCGACCTGATGCGCCAGGTGGCGCCGCAGCAGATCCTGTTCGCGACCGACTATCCCTACGGACGAGGCCCGAACCAGCTGCTGCTCGCGCTCCGTGCCGCGCGCTGTTCCGGGTTCGACGAGTCGGAGATCTGCGGCATGCTCGGTGGAACGGCGCTCGCGATCCGGGACGGCGAGCCATTGCCGACACTCACCGCACCAAGGGGCCTCACGTCAATCACCCATTCGCTTCCTCTCGCTCGGATCCACCAGTACATCTCGATGACCGTGCCGCTCCTCTGGATGCGCCAGCCCGACCGCGCGGGGGGGCTCGGCCTCGCACTCAACGCCGCACACGAGGCGAACGTCGACGGCGTTCCCGACGCCGACCTGATCCGTCGGGCGCTCTCGGTCGCCGCCGAGGTGTGGGAGGGAATCGGCGAGATCGACGACCGCCAGGAGTCGGAGCGCGTCGCCCGCCCGGCCCGGCAGCTCGTCCACATCGCGGACATCCTCGCCGTTACGACGCCGATAGGCGGCTAGGACGCGGCGATCCTCGCGACGGCGCGCTCGACGAGCGTCGCGAGCACCTTCCGCTTCCACGCGCTCTGCGGGTGGCCCGGAAGGCCAGCGAGAGGTTCGGCAGGGTCGAGAGCGCGCGGGATGTTCGCAACACCCGCCGCGGCCAGCGTCAATGAGTCCCCATGGCGGGCTGCC
>JANOFZ010000260.1:0-5767 GCA_031413935.1 Thermoleophilia bacterium
CGCCCGGCGACGCGATCACGAGCAGAGCAGCGGCCGAGATGGCGAGGAACGCGAAGACGCCCCAGCCGAGCGGGATGTCGAAGAGCGTGTCGAACTCGACCGTCGTGCCTGGAGGGCCGGTCATAAACGTCGCGGTCACGGGCAGGCTGAAGCCGTTCGTGAGGAGCGCGATGGCGAGCGCCTGGACGGCGAGAATCAGCCCCACGACGACGTTCCACACGCGAAGGCGGCGGTACTGCGCTTCGTTCGCGAGATCTTTGTTCATTCCAGAGCCCTCCGAGTTCGGTCGACGACCGCGGGTACCGCAGCGGTCCCAGGGTAGTCACGGTAGGCCGTCAGAGGGCGCAGCCCTGGCGGCAACGACCGACGGGTGCCAGAATGGCTCGTGCGGCGCCGAAGGAAGACACGGGCCGGACGTTTGTCGAGCAGGGAGGGTGTGTGATGGGATTTCTGGACAAGGCGAAGGCAGCAGCCGAGCAGGCAGCGGCGAAGGCGAAAGGTGGCGTCGAGGACGTCCAGCTGAAGCGCGAGCTCGGGCAGGCGTACGGCGACCTCGGGAAGCAGACGTTCGAGTTGGTCGAGAGTGGCGGACTCTCGCATCCGGACCTCGAGACCACCGTTGCGAGGATCCGTGGCCTCAACGAGAAGCTCGCCGAAGCCGACGAGCCGGCCACCGATGAGTCGGAGGCGCAGGACTCCGACGAGCCGCCGGCGGCGGCCTGAAGGAGCACGGGATGACGCGGCTGGTCGCCGCTCTTCGCGCACTCCCACGCGCGACAGCGTGGGGAGATTCGTCGAGTTGCTGCGTCAGTCCTCTACGTCACGACGCCGATCGCGATCGTCCCGACGTATCCCCGGAGCGCGCCTGTACGCCTCGTCAGCTTCAGTTCTGCCCTCGAGCCGCCCGCCTGGCTGTAGATGCCGTCATTGGCGTGCGGCGTGTCGTAGGAGCCGCGCGACCGGTACGGAGCCTGCTTGTAGACCGTCGAAGTGATCTTCTCGTTGAAGAAGACCTGGCCCGTGTGAACCTCGTTGCCGCCGACGCTCACCTTCATGTGGATGTGAGGCGTGCGACCCTGATACCAGCCGGGGAAGATCGTCAGGAACTCGGCCCTCCCGGTTGCGTTCGAGCGCTGGTGACCACGCAGGTAGCGCGTTGTCGAACCGTTGACCGCCGAGTAATTACCGAGCGCATCGCAGTGCCAGATCTCGACGTCCGCGTTCCTGATCGGCTTGCACGTCTTCGCATTCAGCACCGTGAAACGGATCACGACCGGGAGCCCGGCCTTGCCCTCGGTGACGTTGCGACGCGAGAGCGCTCCGTCGACCCAGTAGGGGCCTTCTGTCGCCTCGGGGGTGAGGAGACACGTCGTCGCGGCCTCGGCGTCCTCCCCGAGGTACTGGAGAGCTCTGGCACCGAACACGGCCGCGAGCCCGGCGCCGCCAACGGTCTTGAGTACATCTCGTCTGTTGAGCGCACCATTCATAGTGGATCTCCTGATTTGCTTGTCGAGGTCACTCGACGATAGAACGCCCTGCTGGGAGTCGCCTGAGCGCACGCTGAGAGCGCTGTACGACGTCGAATCAGAACGACGCCTTCGCCGACGGGGCGTGATGCGTACGCGCGACCACCGTCAGGGCAACACACCCGCTGTCACAACACGCGCCGTGCTCCGACCCAGTTCGCGACGTAGTACGAGTCGGAGAGAGACGAGATCTTGACCACGTCACCCGTGCGCGGGGCGTGGATCATGTTCCCGCCACCGATGTACATGCCCATGTGGCCGAGACCGCGGAAGAAGACGAGGTCGCCTGGCTGCAGCTGATCCCTGGAGACGGGCGTGCCCATCCCGTACTGGGCGGCAGCGTAGTGCGGGAGTGAGACGCCAACCTGGTTGAAGACGTACATCGTCAGGCCCGAGCAGTCGAAGCCAACCGACGGTGACGCTGCGCCCCACACGTACTTGATGCCGAGGTATTGCATCGCGATGGAGACGACGGCGGCGCCCTTGCTGGCGTCGGCAGGCGGCGCGACCTGGATCACGGTGTCCAGGGCCGGCGCAGGGTCACTCGAGGTCGAGGGCGAGACAGCCGGCGCGCCCTCATCGCTCGAGGAGGCGCGGGCACTCAGAATCGCCTGCTGTGCGGCCCGCTGCCTCGCAGCTGCCGCTGCCGCCTGTTGCTGCTCGGCCTGACGACGGAGGGCCGCCTGTCGCGCCTGCTCCTGCACGACGAGTTGCTGCACCTCGGCCTGCACCGACGACAGCAGTTGCCTGCGCGTCGCGAGCTTCTCCTCGATCGCTGCTCGCTCCGCCGCCCGCTGCTCGACGACCTCGGCCTGCTGCGCACGGGCACTCGTCAGCTGCGCCTTGCGCTCTACGACCCGGGTGCGATACGTCTTCACTTCCTTGGCGATCCGCGTATCCTGCGCCGTGACGCGTTGCGTCGCTTCGAGGACATCCACGATCTCCTGGAGGCTCGTTGCACCGAGGAGCACCTCGATCGCACCGGCCGAATCGCCATTGACATAGAGCTCCCGTAGCCGCGCACCAACACGGGCCTGCGAGGTCTTCACCCCTGCTTTCGCGCGCACGAGGTCGGCGCGCGCCGAGCTGAGCTCCTCGCTGATCTGCCCGAGCTTGTAGTTAGCGCCGTTCCAGCGTTCGGCGGCATCACCGACCTCGTCATCGAGCTGCTGGACCTGCGCCAGGATCGCCTGCGCCTGCGCGCGCTTCTCGTCGATCGAGGGGTTCGCGTCTGCCCCTACGGCAGCGACGAGCGCGGCCAGCACGCTCACGAGCGCGACAATGGGAAGCATGGTTCTGAACCTGGATTGCTGTGTGCGGATTCCCCCGCGTGAATGCGAAAACGACAATGCGACCTCCGGTACGAACGACAAGGACACGGCTGAGCGCCAAAGGGCGCTCGCCCGTCAGAGTCGGAGCGGAGGCGCGCTCCCGGGAAAGGCAGCGCACGGTGAGAGAGTCAGGAGCCTCGCAACGGGCGGCGCGCGCGCTGGCCGCACAACGGCAAGCCGAACGATGACCCGCCAGCGGAGCCTGATCAACACGATCAGACCGAACATGATCGTCAGCCCGAGGCAGAACTGACCCACCGCGGTACCGACATCGTGACCGTCGTGCGCCGCATGCATGAACAGCAACGCGAGCATCAGGCAGAAGAGGAGCACGAAGAGCGGGCCGATGAAGCGACGCCGCATGCCCTGCTCGATGGTCTGGCGAAGCCTGATCATCGCGGTACAGAGTACCTGCTGGCGACCGCGGCAGTCACGTTTGTCCCGCAATTCTTGTGAAACGGGTCATGGGAGGGCCGCGCTAGCGACCCTCCTCGGGGACGACCTGATTCCAGGTCGCACCACCGTCTGTACTGCGGAAGAGCGAGCGATCCAGACCGACCACGTACGCCGTGCTCGGGTTACTCCTCGACCAGGCGATCGGCCCCGAGCCGGCGGCAATCTGGAGCGTCTGGCGCCAACGTGTTCCGCCGTCGCTCGAGAGAAGAACGCCCGACCCGGAAGCAAGCACGACCTTCGGGTCGGCCGGATTCACGGCGAGTCCCATCACGGATGTCTCGACGAGCGGCTTCCAGGTCGTGCCGCCGTCGCCGCTTGCCACGAGCGTCCTCGTCTCCATGTCTCCCGCGAGCACACGACCGTTCGGAAGGATCGCGAGTGCCATCACACCAGGCCCGACTTGCCGGGAAACGAGCGCGAAGCTTTTGCCACCGTCGGTCGAGCGAAACAGTCCCTGCCCGGCGACCGCCGCCAGCAACCGGGTCGGATCCCGTGGGTCAACTGCGAAGCCGTGCACATCGAGGCCCGGCAGCCCGGTGGGCCGCACATCTTCCCAGGTCGTTCCCCCATCAGCGCTACGCGAGAGCACATCATGGCCGGCGGCCCAGACCGTTTTGGCGGTGGGTTGGGCGAGGTTCATCGCGTCGTTGCCAGCGAGGCTCGCAGCAGTCCACGTCATGCCGCCGTCGACGGAACGGAAGAGTCCTTCATGGGTGCCGAGCTGTAGCGTCTTCGCGTCGCCCGGGGCGACGAGCAGGGAGTGGTAGTCAGGCGTTCGCGGCAGCCCGGAGGAGGCGGCCGTGTTCCCGGAGTCCTTTCCGAGAACGTAGATGAGCACGAGAGCGACAATGCCGAGAACGAACGCAAGTGCCAGGAGCGTCGAGCGCGGGCCCGTTACGGTCTGGGTTGGATTCTGACGCTCTGCAGGGCGCTTCCGCTTTGCAGGTCGCTTCACAACGGACGGTGCTGCCACGATTCACCTCCTTCGAGTTCGACTCAGACCTGCGCAGTCCGGCCAGACAGGGTAGTTCCACCAGAGAGGATCGGTGTCATCCTGCAGTCGGCAATCTCAGCCGTTTCAGGGCGAGCGCGTTGAGCGCAACGAGGACACTCGACCCCGACATCGAGATCGCCGCGATCTCCGGCCGGAGGGTCAGCCCCCACTTCGAGAACACGCCGGCTGCGATCGGAATCGCGAGCGAGTTGTAGCCGATAGCCCAGCCAAGGTTCTGCTTCATCTTGCGGACGGTGCCACGGCCGATCGCGATCGCGGTCGCCACGTCCAGAGGGTCGGAGCGCATCAGGACGACGTCCGCGGTCTCGATCGCAACATCGGTGCCGGCGCCGATCGCGATGCCGACGTCCGCCTGCGCGAGTGCCGGCGCGTCGTTGACGCCGTCGCCGACCATCGCCACCGCGCTCCCTCGTTGCTGCAGGTCCTTGACGACCCCCGCCTTGTCGCCGGGGAGAACGTCCGCGATCACCTCCTCGATCCCGAGCTCGCCGGCGATCTGCTCGGCCGTCTGGCGGTTGTCGCCGGTCAACATCACCGGTCGGATCTGTTGCTCCTCCAGTGCGTCGATCGCGGCAGCTGCCGTATCGCGGGCAGCATCCGCGATCGCGATCAAAGCCACCGCCGTCCCACCCTGTGCGACATGGACGACGGTGCGCCCCTGGTCTGCCAGTTCGCGTGCCCGAGGTACGAGTTCGCCGAGCTCGATTTGCTCGCGCTCGAGCAGGCGGGCGTTCCCCACCGCGAGCCGCTTGCCGTCAACCGTCGCAAGGATGCCATGCCCCGGAACGGCCTCGAACGCCGATACCGTTGCCGTTCCGAGCCCGCGCGACTTGCCCTCGTTGATGATCGCCTGCGCGAGCGGGTGCTCGCTCTCCCCTTCAACGGCCGCGACCAGCCGCAGGATCTCGTCCTCCGAGGAACCGTCGCGGACTACGATTGCCACAACCTGCGGTTCACCACGCGTGAGCGTGCCCGTCTTGTCGAGGACGACGGTGTCGAGCTTCGCTGCCTGCTCGAGCGCGATCGCGCTCTTGAACAGGATTCCACGCTGCGCACCGAGACCCGTGCCCACCATGATCGCCGTCGGAGTGGCGAGCCCGAGCGCATCGGGGCAGGTAATCACGACGACCGTGATCGCGTAGACGAGCGCTTCCTGCGTGGAGGCTCCGACGACGAACTTCCAGACGAGGAAGGTGCCCAACCCGCCGAACAGAGCAACGAGGACGAGCCAGAATGCCGCCTTGTCGGCGAGTCGCTGCGCCGGCGCTTTCGAGTTCTGCGCCTCCTGGACGAGCTTCACGATCTGCGCGAGCGCCGTATCCGCTCCGACGGCGGTAGCGCGGGCGCGCAGGGTCCCGTTCTTGTTGATCGTGGCGCCGATTAGCATCTCACCAGGATGCTTCGACACCGGCATGCTCTCGCCGGTCACCATCGACTCG
>JANOFZ010000261.1:0-2034 GCA_031413935.1 Thermoleophilia bacterium
TCTGCGAGCAGCGCCCGGACGAGCACGAGCCGCTGCCGCTGCCCACCGGAGAACGATCTGCCACGTTCGTCGACGATCTCGTCGAGGCCCGCCGGAAGCGCCACCAGCACATCCTCGGCGGCCGCGACCTCGATCGCGGTCGTGATCTCGTCGTCGCTCGAGCGCCCCCAGGGATCGAGCTCGCTGCGGAGCGTCCCCGAGAAGATGAGCGGGTCGGGCTCGCTGACGAGAATTCGGCGGCGGACGACGTCGAGGGGCAGCCGATCGAGCGGCGTCTCGCCGAGCATCACCCCGCAGTCGTCGACGAGGCGGCCGAGCCTGTCGGCGAGCGCGCTCGTCTCGTCAGGATCGGCCGAGACGAGACACGTCAGAGTCCCGGGCTCGATCGCGAGTCCGGAGTCGGGATCGAACAGTGGAGCGCCGACGGGCGGCTCCGGCAGCGACTCAGAAGGATCCTCAACCGCTCGCTCGACGGCCAGGACGCGCAGCATCTTGCGGGCGCCGACGTGGGCACGTGTGAACTTCTCGACCGCTTCCGCTGACGTCCGGAGCGGGATCACGAGAAACCCGGCGTACCCGTAGAAGGCGATCAGCTCCCCCGCTGAGATCTGTCCCGACGCAGCGAGATGCGCGCCGACCCACGTCACGAGGACGACGAAGAGCCCGGGCAGGAGCACCTGAGCCGCATCGAGCGTCGACTGTGGCGTCGCCACACGCACCCCGCTCGCGCGAACGGCCTCCGAGCGCTGCTCGTAGCGGGCGAAGAACACGTCTTCGCCGCCAACGCCACGCAGGACGCGAAGCCCGGCAGCGGTGTCGGCGCCGAGCGCCGTCAGGAGGCCGACCTCGTCGCGCTGCTCCCGCTGCCTGACGTGGAGCGGCTTGATCACGAAGCTGAGCGAGACGGTGAGGAGCGGCACGCCGAGGAGAACGATCAGACCGAGCTTCGTGGAGGTCGTGAGGAGTATGGCCGCGACGACGATGTAGGAGACGATGCTGCCCGCAAGGCGCGCGAGAATATCGAAGGCGCCACCGGCACGAAGGGCATCGTTCGACACGGTGGCGACCACCTCGCCCGTCGACAGCTCCGCCCGCACTGCATCGCCCGAGCGAGCAGCGTGATGTCCGACGACCTGTACGAGCCTGAAGGAGGCCTGCAGCCAGTTCTGTACCGAGAAGCGGTGGCGGAACGTGCCAGCAACTGCCTGGATGACGCCGAGCGCTCCGAGCAGAACGCAGAACCGGACGAGCGCGTCCTGGTCATCGTCGACGATCCCCTGCTGGATCGCCTGGCCGATCGCATATGGCATCAGTGCCTGCGCGACCATCCAGATGACTCCGAAGGTGACTGCGACGAGGATGGTGCCGACCTGGTGCCGCCCGACCCAGACGAGTAGCCGGATCGGTGAGCGCGTATCCGGTCGCCCCGGATCGGCGACCGGTAGCTCGATCACAGCAGTGCTACCGCGGCCGCGCCGCCTCCGCGCGTGCCAGAAAAGCATCCCACACGCTTCGGCGTCACAGCAGTGCTACCGCGGCCGCGCCGCCTCCGCGCGTGCCAGAAAAGCATCCCACACGCTTCGGCGTCACGGCCGGACGAGAGGCTTGGACGCGATGCGGTGCGGTTCGAGCGCTTCGGCGCCTCGTGTCTCGGTGACCCACGCGACGTACTCGCCCCACGTGCCTTCGAACCAGGTCGCCTGCGAGTCGCCCTCGAAGGCAAGGATGTGCGTCGCGATGCGGTCGAGGAACCAGCGATCGTGGGTGATCACGACCGCGCAGCCGGCGAAGTCGATGAGCGCATCCTCGAGCGCGCGCAGCGTGTCCACGTCGAGGTCGTTCGTCGGCTCGTCGAGGAGCAGCACGTTGCCGCCGCTGCGCAGCAGCTTCGCCAGGTGAACGCGGTTCCGCTCTCCGCCGGAGAGGTCGCTGACGCGCTTCAGCTGGTCGGAGCCCCTGAAGTTGAACCAGGAGACGTACTGGCGTGAGTTGATCTCGCGCTTGCCGAGCTCGATCGTGTCCAGGTTGCCGGAG
>JANOFZ010000262.1:0-1708 GCA_031413935.1 Thermoleophilia bacterium
TCGAGCGGCGGATACGCGAAGCAGCGGGCGGTCGATGCTCCGTCGACGGTGAGCATCGCCCCGCTGACGTACGACGCCTCGTCGGAGAGGAGGAAGGCGACGGCGCTCGCGACCTCGTCGGGGGCCCCGATCCGACCCATCGGCGAGAGCTCACCCTCGAGCTCGACTGCCTCGTCGCGCGAGACGCCCGCGGGAATCACGACGTCGAGCATCGGGGTGTCGATGCTTCCGGGGAGCACAGCGTTGCAGCGAATGCCGGCGGGCCCGTAGTCGACGGCAACGCTCCGGGTTGCCTGCATCAGTGCGGCCTTGGCGGCGCCGTAGACGAAGTAGCGTGGGAACGTCGCGACCGCCTGGATGGAGGAGACCGTCACGATGCTTCCGGCCCGGTGCGTCAGCATGTGGCGGACCGCGACGGCAAGGCCGAACATGGGGCCGTGGAGGAGTACGTCGAGACCCTTCGCCACGTGCTCCGCGTCGACTTCGTGCGCGCCGCCCTGGAGGTCGATTGCGGCATTGTTGACCCAGCCACGGAGCGGAGCGAGACCCTCGGCGACCTCGGCGGCGCGCTCGTGGGCCGCCCAGTCGGTGATCGAGCCGACCACGGGCGCGAGTCCCAAGGAGGCCGCTGCTCGCTGCAGGCCATCCTCGTCTATATCGAGCCCGACGACCTCCCACTCCTGCCCCCGGAGCGCCTCGGCAGTCGCGAGGCCAATCCCGCTCGCAGCACCCGTGACGACGCACGATCGCTTCATCGAAATGCTCCCGCGGTACGCGGAGGCCGTCGTTGTCGGCGTCCCATCTGACGTTCGAGTTTACTGTGATCCACCGATCCGAACGAAGGAGGAGCTCGAGATGGATTCGTCCGACCCAGCCGGGATCACGCACGTCGGGATCGCCGAATCGACGGCTGCGGCGCTCACCGTCGCCCTGGTTGCTGACGCGCTCGATTTCCTCGGACTGCGGGAGCAGGTGATCGCGGCGAGGGTGCGGCCGATCCAGCCCGGACTGCGGCTCGTGGGCCGGGCCCGGCCGATCGAGGTTCGGGCGACCGACGTCATCCCCGACGAGCCGTACGTGGGTGAGATGGCAGCACTCGCCGCACTCGCGCCGGGAGACGTCGCCTGCTACCACGTCGACCCGGCCGTCGAAGCTGCCCTGTTCGGTGAGCTCTTCGCGGTCGCTGCGAGAGCACAGGGTGCCGTCGGGGCCGTTCTCGACGGTTCCGTCCGTGACGTGCGGCAGATGCGCGAGCTCGGCTTCCCCGTCTTCGCGAGCGGCGGCTCCCCCTACGACACGAAGGGACGGGCCGAGGTGGTCGCACACGATGTTCCCGTGACGTGCGGCGGCGTCCTCGTCTCGCTCGGCGATCTGGTCGTAGGAGACGACGACGGCGTGGTCGTCGTCCCCGCGGAGCGGGTGGCGGAGGTCGTCACCGCTGTCACCGCCAAGCTGGCCGACGAGCACGGAGCGCTCGCGGATCTGCAGAGCGGGTTGACCGTGCACGAGGTCTGGGAGCGCTGGAGGGTGTTCTAGTGCGCTTAAGAGGCTCTAACTCAAAGAAGCACGGGCCGTCTGAACGCGCTGGGCGGCACGCTGCTTCGTCCTCGGTCGCCCCGATACGTCCCGTATCGGCAGGCTCCCTGCGTCCTCGCATCGCACTCGCCCATCACGCCCAGCCAGCGCGTGGTCATTGAGTTAGAGCCTC
>JANOFZ010000263.1:0-1529 GCA_031413935.1 Thermoleophilia bacterium
CGAGTTCCGGGAGGCGACGCCGGAGTCGATCCTCGCCTACTACCGTTCCACCGGCGCCGTCTACGAGCAGTTCGCGTCGCTTCCCCAGCCGACGATCGCGGCGATCCACGGCTGGTGTGTCGGCGGAGGGCTCGAGCTCTCTCTCGCGGCGGACTTTCGGGTTGCGGAGGAGTCTGCCCGGTTCAAGCTGCCCGAGGTCGCGATCGGGATCATCCCGAGCTCGGGGGGCACGCATCGCCTCGTCCGCCTGCTCGGTACTGCCCGCGCCAAAGAGCTCGTGTTGCTGCGGGAGCGCATCGACGCCGCCGAGGCGTTCAGGATCGGGCTCGTCACGGAGGTCGTCCCCGAAGGCTCGGCGCTCGAGCGGGCCGTCGAGCTGGCCGCCGGACTCGCCGAGTTACCGGCGCTTGCTCTCTCGCTGGCCAAGGAGGCGATCGACGCGATGGCCGAGTCGTCGCGCGAGGCTGGTCTCCTGATCGAGCGCGTCGCTTACGCCGCCCTCGCGCAGACGCCCGATGCGCAGGACGCGGTCGAGGCTTTCGTCTCGGGTCAGGGCAGCGGATCAGCGAGCGGCGGGGGCAACTCGGCCTGACCCCAGGCGTCGGAACCGCCGTCGACGACGACGGTCGTGCCCGTGACGTACGCGCCGCCCGGTGAGCACAGGAACGCGATCACGGAGGCGACCTCCTCGGCTGTACCGAGCCGCTGCAGCGGGATGCGGCGCGCCCATTGCTCGAGGTCGGCGCCGTACTGCTCGAGTCCCTCGGTGGCGATCGTTCCCGGTGAGACGCAGACCGACCGGATTCCGTAGCGGCTCCACTCGAGCGTCAGCCCGGACGCGAGGGTCTCGAGTGCCGCTCGCGCCGAGGATGCATGGGCGAAGCCGGGTATCCCCCGGCGAGGGCTGAAGCCGACGAAGACGACGACTCCGCTTCGCTCCGGGATCATCGAGCGCGCGGCGACGAGTCGGGTCATCGCCCAGGAGGCATCGACCGCGAGCCGATGCACGGCTCTCCAGCCGTTTGGCGAGATCTCCTCGGCCGGAGCCGTGAACTGCCCGCCCGCGTTGTTGACGAGGAAGTCGATGGAACCGAACCGCTCGAGCGCGGCATCGACGAGCGCCTCGATCTGATCGAGCTCGCGGACGTCCGTCGGTACGGCGAGGCACGCGCCGCCACCGTCCTCGATCGCGCGTTGCACCGCGGCAAGGGGCTCCTCGCGCTTGCCACAGATCACGACTGCCGCGCCGGTGCGGGCCAGTTCGTGGGCGGTTGCGGCCCCGATTCCGGTGCCACCTCCGGTGACGAGCGCGACCTTGCCCGCGTTCGCGTCGGACCGCATGACCGAGGCGCCGGCCCGCGGCTGCCGTTCAGATGCGTCCGTCTTCACACCCGGAGTCTGCCCGAATCGGCGGTGGAGGTGTCGTAGGGCGCGACGCGCATGCGTCGTCCGCGGGGGCCGCGCGATGACGGTGGCGTGCGGCGGTCGAGGCTGCGCCTCTCCCCTACGGGTTCGGGGCGGTCGTGCAG
>JANOFZ010000264.1:0-5304 GCA_031413935.1 Thermoleophilia bacterium
CCCATCTAACGGTTTCGGCGAGGAACGAGCCGAAACCTTCGATGGATTCAGGGTCGAGCACGATGGCGATCGCGGCGTCGCCACGGTGACGCTGGACGTGCCCGGGAAGTTCAACCGGGTCTCGATGCTTGCGCGCGACCAGCTCGCAGCGGTCTTCGCCGAGCTGGATCGCGACGAGTCAGTGCGGTTCGTCGTCCTCACCGGAGCGGGCGGCCAGTTCACGGCAGGAGGCGACATAGCCGGATTCCTGACGAAGTCACCCTGGGTCGTCTCGCAGCTCGCGAAGAACGTGGCAGCACCGGAACGCTGCTCGAAGCCGGTGATTGCGAAGCTGCAGGGGTACGTCTTCGGCGTTGGTCTCGAGCTCGCACTCGCGTGCGATTTCCGGATCGCTGCCGACGATATGCAGATGGCGCTGCCGGAGGCGACAATCGGGATGATCCCGGGCTCGGGGGGCACGCAGCGACTGGCCCGCCTCGTCGGCGTCGGCCGGGCGAAGGACATCATCATGCGCGGTCGCCGGGTCAAGGCCGAGGAGGCTTTCGCGATCGGACTGGTAACAGAGGTCGTGGGCGCCGAGCAGCTCGACGACACGGTCGATTCACTGATCGAGGAACTCTCTCGTCATGCGCCGCTTTCCCTTGCTATGTCGAAGCGCGTCCTCAACACGGTCTACGACGGTCCGCTCCAGGTCGGGCTCGAGCTCGAAGGGCTCGCATACGGACTGATGCAGCAGACGCACGACTTCCACGAGGGCGTCGAGGCGTTCGTGGAGAAGCGGAAGCCCGAGTTCGACGGAACGTAATCGGGCCGCGGTGAAAGACGATACCGCAGCCCGATCACGTCATCCTCATGCCACGCTCCGCGTGGATTCTGAAGCCGGGAAGGCGTGAGGGAAGCCACGAGGGGAAAGCGTAGTGCGGCTTGACACACGCTGATCTACCTGTCGGGGAACGGGCGCACGGCGCACTCGGGCGCGCCCATGCGGGTGGCGAGTGCCTCGGCGCTTGCGAGCGACGGCTTCGCCCGTTCGATCGTGATCGCGTAGGCGTCGGGCTGACCCAGCTCGTAGATCCTCGCCCCCGCCTCGACCTCGTTGTGGTAGAAGCGGAAGTACTCGGCGAGCGACGCTATCTGCTCCTTCTCGGCCGCCGTCGTGCCCTTCAGCTTCTTGATGTCGGCGGCGAGGCGAAGTCCTCTCTCCGCGCCGGGTTGGATGACGGCAAAGCCTTTCTCCGACGGCAGGCCGAGCGCCTCGGTGTCGGCCCGCGCCTCCTCGCACAGGGCCGCGAGGCTCTCGGCGAGGGGCGAACGCTCGGGTTCGTCCTCACCGCAGCCGCCGACAACGAGCGCGATGCCCACGAGAACGATCGCTATCGAGGCGCGGCGCACGGCCGTGGATTCTACCGACGCTCCCAGGCCAGACCGGCTGCGAGAACGGTGCGGTCGTCGGGTGCGACGAACTGCATGTTCCCGACTGCCAGGCCTGCCCAGCCGATCAGGTTGACCCAGCGGAGGAAGGACGACAGCGGCAACCGCACATCGAGCTCGTCGGCATCCTCCGCCGGAAGGTCGATCGCGTAGCACGGGGACACGTAGAGATCGACCTCGGGCTCGTAGACACGCCAGACCGCGAGCGCCTCGCGGGCGGCCGCGACGGCATCGGCCGACACGAGCTGTGCAGCCTCGAGCTTCGGGCGAATCGTGTAGGCGTACTCGCCGGCGCGGGACGGGAACGTCTCGCGGTGGCTCCAGGCCGCCTCGTGGAGAAAGAGGGGCCAGATGTCCGCCTGCACCGCAGGAATCACCGATTCGACGACGCGAGCGCCGAGTCGTTCGAGGTCGGGGACCCACGCCTCGGCGGCGTCGCTCGCCTCGGTCTCGCGTCCGTCGGCGAGGTCGGGGGCACGGCGCAGGAGCCCGACGGTGAGTCCGTCGAGGCATGGCTCGGGCACCACGGTTCCGGCGAGCACCGACCAGAGGAGCGCAACATCCTCGACCGTGCGCCCCATCGGCCCGACCGTATCGAGTGAGGGACAGAGCGGAAACACACCATCGAGCGGAAGCAGGCCCCACTGCGACTTGAGACCTACGGTTCCACACGCGGCCGACGGTAGGCGGATCGAGCAGCCGGTGTCGGTGCCGATCCCGAGCTCGACGAGCCCGGCCGCGATCGCGGCGGCGTTCCCCGCGGAGGAGCCGCCGGTCGTCCTGCCAGGATGAAGCGGGTTGTGCACGGTTCCGTACCACGGGTTCGCGCCGAGCACGCCCCAGGCGAACTCGGGCAGATTCCCCTTGCCGACGATGACCGCTCCCGCCTCGAGAGCACGCTGCACGACCGTCGCGTGCCGATCGGGGACGTGATCGGCGTAGATCTGTGATCCGTACGTGGTTCGGATCCCGGCGGTGTCGATCAGATCCTTGACGAGGAGCGTCCGCCCGGCAAGCGGGCCGTCGGCTGCACCGCGCAACGGCTCCACGAGCCAGGTGATGGCAGCGTTGTACGGGTCGGTCACGGAATCAGGGCCACGCATTCGACCTCGACCTTCGCCCCCGGAATCACGAGGGCAGAGATCTCGACGAGCGTCGATGCCGGCCGCGTCTCCCCGAAGACCTCCTGCCGAACCGGGTTGACGAGCGGCCGGTCGTTGACGTCGGTGAGATACACGGTCACCTTGACCACGTCAGCAAACGTGCAGCCGCCTGCCGCGAGCACGGCGCGCATGTTCTCGAACACGCAGCGCGCCTGAGCGACGACGTCGTCTCCGCCGACGAGCTCGCGGCGCTCATCGACCGGAACGATGCCGGAGACGAACAGGAACCCGCCTGCCTCGACGGCATCGGTGAAGTGCGAGATCGGCTCCGCCTGCCCTGCGACTCGTAGCTCACGACGCGTCGCCATTAGGCGAAGTGAGCCTTGAGCGCGTCGAAGCCGCCCTGGAAAATCTGGTTGGCAAAGAAGTCCGTCCAGTGCGCCTGCTGGTCGCGATCACAATCGAATGTCGTGAACCACTCGACAAAGCTGCCGCCGCCGTCCGTGACGGGCGTCACGCGCAGCGTCGCACAGTAGTTGTCGACGTCGAACGGCGTCTTCTGGAAATCGTAGGTGTAGGAGCGTTCGAGGTCGGAGTGGGCGAGCAACTTCTCACGGAGGTGCGTGCCGTCTCCGAGGGTGAAGCTCCGGATCCCGCCGACCTCCGAGCCGGTCTTGCCATCCTCGATCTCGCTCTGCACGACGAGTCCGCTATGCCACGTGGCGAGGCCGTTGAAATCACGAACATGGGCCCAGACCTCGTCGGGCGATGCTCCGATCACGGTGCTTGCGTACGACCTGGCCATCTGCTGCTCCTTCTGTCGGGGGGTCGGTAGTTCACTGATCCTAGGACGGAGACACTCGTGCCTGCGCAGCCTCACGGATCTCCGACAGCGACTGCCGTGGCGTCAACGCCTCCTGGTCGACTCGAAGCTCGATCACGGCGGGGCGACCGCAGGCGAGCGCCTCCTCGAGGGCGGCGGCGAAGTCGGTGGTTCGCTCGACGACCGCACCGTGGGCACCAAACGCGCGGGCCAGGGCTGCGAAGTCGGGATTGACGAGATCCGTCCCCGAGACGCGCCCGGGATAGTGCCGCTCCTGGTGCATCCTGATCGTGCCGTACATGCCGTTGTTGACCACGAGGATCACGACGGCGGCGTTCTCCTGCACGGCTGTGGCGAGCTCCTGGCCCGTCATCAGGAAGTCACCGTCACCTGCGATGCAGACGACCGTCCTCTCGGGGTGGAGGATCTTCGCCGCAACGGCCGCAGGGACGCCGTAGCCCATCGCCCCACTCGTCGGCGCAAGCTGGGTGCGGTACTGCCGGAACTCGTAGAAGCGATGCGCCCAGACGGTGAAGTTGCCGGCACCGTTCGTGAGGATCGCATCCGACGGCAGGCGCTCGCGCAGCGTTGCCATCACATCGCCCAGGTCGAGATCGCCCGGAGCGGGTGCGTGGACGAGGTTTGCGAGGTAGTCCTCCCTGCCCTGCCTTGTCTCGGCCTGCCGACGGCCCGGGTCGAGCGCAGGTGTGGCGGCGAGCGAGAGGACGAAGGCGTCGGGCGATGCGACGATTCCCAGGGTTGGCGCGTAGACGCGGCCGAGCTCGTTCGGGTCAGCGGTCACGTGAACGAGCGCCTGCGCCGGACGCGGAACCTCGAGGAGCGTGTACCCGGAGGTGGTGATCTCGCTCAGCCGGTCGCCGATCACGAGCAGAACGTCCGTCTCGCGCACACGCTGGGCGAGGCGCGGGTCGGGGCCGAGGCCGAGGTGTCCGGCGTACACGTCCGCGGTGTTGTCGACGTAGTCCTGGCAGCGCCATCCCGATGCGACAGGCACGCCGCTCGCCACGCACCAGGCCGTCAGAGCCTCGTTCGCCTCCGCGCTCCAGGGCGCGCCGCCCACCACCACGAGAGGCCGCTCGGCGGCCGCTAGAAGCGTGCGCGCCGCCTCGAGGTCGGCCTCGGCAGGGTGAACACGGGTGATCCTGTAGGGCGCAGCATCTTCGGCGTTCGACTCGTCGACGAGCATGTCCTCGGGCAGGGCGAGAACGACCGGCCCCGGCCTCCCCGATGTCGCGACGTGGAACGCGCGCGAGATGAGCTCGGGGATACGGTCGGCGCTGTCGATCTGCGCCACCCACTTCGCCATCGGCCCGAACATCTGCCGATAGTCGATCTCCTGGAACGCCTCGCGTTCCATCATCTCGCGCCCCACCTGGCCGATCAGGAGGATCAGCGGCGTCGAGTCCTGGTAGGCCGTGTGGACGCCGCCTGCTGCATGCGTCGCCCCCGGGCCGCGCGTAACCATGCAGATTCCCGGGCGGCCGGTGAGCTTCCCGTACGCGTCCGCCATGTTGGCGGCGCCGACCTCGTGGCGGCACGAGACGAACCTGATCGGCGCGTCGTGGAGTGCGTCGAGCACGGCGAGGTAGCTCTCGCCGGGCACACCGAACGCCACATCGACGCCGTGGACGACGAGCTGGTCGACGATGAGCTGCCCGCCGGTTCTCACCTCAGGTGAATGGGGTGCTCGAAATACACCGTGGGCTTCTGCAGCTTCGGGCGATGGTCGTCAGCCGGATCGACGTAGCGGATCGTGCGCTTCCCGGCCCATTCGGCCGGCAGGATCAGCACCCGAACGAAGGCCGTTGACTGGTGCTGCGAGGATTCCGCAAGCACGGGATCGGAGCCCGACTCGAACCAGGCGCCACCCTTGCCGTACGAGAGCATCTTCCCCTCGGTGGTGATGTCGAGCTCGCCGTGGAGGAG
>JANOFZ010000265.1:0-2267 GCA_031413935.1 Thermoleophilia bacterium
TCTTCTGCCACCAATCTCGAATCGGTATTGTTCCAGCGGCCGCTGATATCTACCTGCTCAGCCGGATCGATACGGGTAACTTTATCGGGCATCAGGGCTGGTTCGCGTTCCTTGTCGACCTCTTCGTCCTCCTGGTGCTCATCGGCGTCATCTCGGCGTTCTGGATCCGCAAGGTGCAGCGCCCCGAGCGGTTCAAGGGCAGCCACCTCGGCGAGGCCGATCTGATCCTCGGATTGATCGCAATGATCGTCCTCACGTTGCTGATCTGGCATGCGGCATTGATTGCGACCGGGCTGAACGAGTGGCCGGCATCGTGGTCGCCCGTCTCGAACGCGATCGCGCAGGTCTTCGGCGAGGGCACGTGGGCCGAGGTACGCGAGCGGATCTTCGTCTGGGCGCACGTGTTGCTCGTCGTCGGCTTCCTCGCCTATCTCCCGCACTCCAAGCACCTCCACATCGCGACAGCCGCGATCAACGTCTGGTTCGGCCGCACGCGTCGGCGTGGCCGCCTCGAGCCACTCGACTTCACGGTCGAGGACGAAAGCGCGATGCGCTTTGGCTCCGCCACGATCGCCGATATGACCTGGAAGCAGATGGTCGACACGATGTCGTGCACCGAGTGCGGCCGCTGCCAGGACGTCTGCCCCGCCTATCAGACGGGAAAGGAGCTCTCGCCAAAGCTGCTGATCATGGGTCTGCGCGATCAGCTCTTCGCCGAGGGGCCGAACCTTCTTGCAGCGTCGAAGGGCGGCGATGCGTTCGAGCCGACGGCGCTCGTCCCGAATGCGGTCTCAGACGACGTCGTCTGGGATTGCGTCACGTGCGGCGCCTGTGTGCAGGAGTGCCCGGTGGCGATTGAGCACGTCGACCACATCGTCGATCTCCGTCGTCACCTCGTGATGGTCGAAGGGAGATTCCCTTCCGACGGCGAGACGATGCTGCGCGATGTCGAGCGCTCGCAGAACCCCTGGGGCAAGCCGCAGACCGAGCGCGCCGACTGGACCGAGGGGCTCGATGTGCGCATCTTGCAGCCGGGTGAGCCGGCGCCCGAGGTGCTCTACTGGGTCGGGTGCGCAGCCTCGTACGACGAGCGCGCGAAGACGACCGCGCAGTCCACGGCGAAGCTCCTGCAGGCGGCCGGCGTCGACTTCGCGGTGCTCGGCCCTCGCGAGTCGTGCACCGGCGACCCCGCCCGGCGGATGGGCAACGAGTACACGTTCCAGTCGTTCGCCGAGCAGAACGTGACGACGATGAACGACGCCGGCGTGACGAAGATCGTCGCGAGCTGCCCTCACTGCTTCAACACGCTCGCGAACGAGTATCCCGACTTCGGCGGCAACTACGAGGTCGTCCACCACACAGAGTTGCTCGCAGAGCTTCTCCAGGAGGGTCGCCTCGACCCGGTCGCGGGCACCGAGGAGATCACCTACCACGACTCCTGCTACCTGGCCCGCCACAACGACGTCATCTCGGCGCCCCGTGAGATCGTGGCGCGGGTCGGCAAGCCTCTGGAGATGGCGCGGAGTGGCAAGCGGGGCTTCTGCTGCGGCGCCGGCGGCGCGCACATGTGGATGGAGGAGCGCGGCAACCAGATCAACGAGGAGCGCGCGCGGGAGGCAGCGGAGACGGGCGCCTCGACCCTGGCGGTCGCATGCCCGTTCTGCACGATCATGCTCGACGACGGCGTCAAGCAGAACGGCTCGGAGATGCGGGTCGCCGACGTTGCGACGCTGCTCGCAGAGGCGCTCGAGCCGCAGTAGACGCGCGGTCGTCACCCCCACTCACGGTTACTGTGAAACTGTGGTACAGTGAAAATGTGAAGAATATTACGATCGCTGTTGCAGATGACGTGTATCGCGCCGCACGCGTCCGTGCAGCGGAGACAGGTACCTCCGTCAGCGCGCTCGTCGGGCGCTACCTCGCGTCTCTCGCCGGCCTCGACGCCGAGACCAGGCGCCTCGAGGCCCAGCAGCGCAGGGTGCAGCGCGAGATCTCGCGCTTCCGCGCAACGGATCGGCTCGGACGCGACGAGGTACACGACCGTGCGGTTCGTTGATACGAACGTCCTTCTCTACGCGATCTCGCGAGACGAGGAGGAACGGGGGAAGGCGCAGCGTGCGAACCACATCCTCGACGAGGGCGACCTCGGGCTCTCGGTTCAGGTTCTGCAGGAGTTCTACGTTCAGGCGACCCGGTCCGGCAAGGCGGATCCGCTGGCGCATGAGCAGGCCTCGGCGCTCGTCGAGTCCTTCCTGCGGTTCCCGACG
>JANOFZ010000266.1:0-8708 GCA_031413935.1 Thermoleophilia bacterium
CCGCCCCCACCGCCCCCTCCGCCGCCACCCGAGAAGCCGCCTCCGCCACCGCCCGAACCCGATGACGGCGGAGCGAGCGCAGAGCCAAATCCAGACGCGAGATCACCGATTCCCATCGACGTTGCACCCGATCCGAGGTCACCGCCGTTCGAGATCCAGTAGATCGACGACGTCGTAGCGAGAGCCTCGGGCATAGCAAGATGGGCAGCTTGCAAGACACGATCGGCGATCCCGAAGGCGATGCCGTAGACGAGGAGACGCTCCCAGAGCGCAAGCGTCGCGGGCGGCGCTTCCTGCAGGCGTGGGAAGTCGGTGAGGTAGCGGCGGAATGCCTCCCAGCGCTCGGCCTCGATCCCGGCGGCGCGGGAGCGCCGGCGCCAGAGCTTGCGCTGGGTCAACGCGCCGACGACGATCGCCGCGTTGAGGAGCGTTGCGCCGGCTAAGCCGACGAGAACGACGTCGCTCCAGCGCGGGTAGACGCTCCGCCAACCGTCGGCCGCGAGGTAGATCAGGAGCGCGGCGATCGCAAGCAGCACGAGCAGTGCGACGGCGAGTGCCGCAGCCCCGCGGGAGATGAACCAGGCGCGGTTCCCGATCGCGGTGCCGACGTTCGCCTTGAACGACGTGAAGTGCTTGCTCATCGTCTCCCGCTGGCTCTCGATTCGCTGGCGGAAGAGCGAGAGGCGCTCCGGGCCGTCCTCGATCACACCGTCGACGACGCGGACGACGGCGTTCTCCCACGGGTGGAGTACGAGCCCCTCCTGCGTTCCGGCGGAGATCTCGAGGTCGGAGATGCTCTCGCTGCGCAGGCCGCCCCAGGTCGCCCGCTCGGTGATCACAGGCTTCGATGTGAAGACGCCGCGCCGGATCAGGTCGAAGAGCGTTGCCGTGAACTCGAACGAGCCGGCCTCACCGCCTTGCCGCACGAGGATCGGGACGAGCGCCGGTTCCGTGTCCGTCGGCGGTTCCTGCTCGTACTCACGGTCGTAGCCGCTCCTCAACTCGCGTCCGTAGAACCAGAAGACCGCGCCCACACTCAGGAGCGCGGGAATCGTCCCGAGGAGGAGAACGATGACCACGTAGCGCCAGGGGTGCTGCTTCGCATTCTCGATCCGTTCGCTGTCCTTCTCGAACGCGGCCGCATCGGCCTGTTCGGCCGCGATGATTCCCGCGAGGCCGTTACCCTGTGCGACCCGCATCCCGAGGGTCGAGCGGAACGCCGAACGAGGGAACACGGTGCGCAGATCGACGAACTGCCCGGACGGGACATCGACCGCTCTCAACACCGCGCGCTTTCCCGTGAACTGCACGTCGCCCCGCACGTAGACGGGGTGGCCCCAGGCGCGAAGAATCTTGCCGGGGCCGACCTCGGTGGCGATCAGTCGACCGAGCGACGTCTCCCACTCCGAGCCCCAGACCTTCAGGTTGACGTCGACGACGTCGTCGTACGCGACCGCGACGCCCCTGAGCCGGTAGTGCACGACGAACGTGCGGAGTTCGTCGCTCGCCTCGTAGTGCCAGACGATCCTCGCGTTGCCCGTGCTGAGGGCTGTACCGAACGTACTCGGAGCGTCTGCACATCCGAGCTGTGTGCATCCGCCCGATCGGTAGGCCCGACCGTTCTCGCTAACGCGCACCTGATCGACCGACTCGCCCGCCCGCAGCGGGATGTCCCTGTAGCCACCGCTGAACGGCCCGCTGAATGCGTACGTGATGAACTCGTCGACGACGAGGCTGCCGTCCTTCGTGACCTGAACGGCGACCTGTGCCTGCGGCAGCGAAAACGACTTTGCCTCCGCGACGCCCGCAAGCGCAAGCGCGACGAGCGGTACTGCGAGGAAACTGCTACGCGGCCGGAGGCGTGGGCGCATCGCCGGCCGGGGGAGCTGCCGGTGCTGCCGGTGCGTCCGGCTGGAAGCTGACTTCCGGCACCTCGCGGTCGGCTGCGTCCTCGATCTCGTAGAACTCGCGAATCGTGAACCCGAACGGGCCGGCAATCAGCACCGCGGGGAACACCTGGATCGCGTTGTTGAATGTCAGCACGGTGTCGTTGTAGACCTGGCGCGAGACCGCGATCTTGTCTTCCGTGTCCTTCAGCTGTGCCTGGAGGTCGAGGAAGTTCGTGCTCGCCTTCAGGTCGGGATAGGCCTCGGCAACCGCGAACAGCTTTCCGAGCGCCTGGGTGAGGAACCCCTCGGCCTCGGCCGTCGCGGCTGGGCCTTGCGCGCCTGCGGCAGCTGCGCGAGCCTGCGTGACCGCCTCGAACGTGCCGCGCTCGTGGGCTGCGTATCCCTTGACGGTCTCGACGAGGTTCGGAATCAGGTCGCGGCGGCGCTTGAGCTGCACCTCGATCTGGGCCCACGCGTTGTCGACCCGGTTGCGCTTCGTGACGAGGCCGTTGTAGAGCGCGATCAGGTAGATCCCGATCAGGACGACCAGTCCGAGAATGATCCAGACGGCGAGCATGCCCGAAGACTACACGGTCGGCGCATCCGATCGCGACGGCCTACCCTGAATTGTTGGAACTGGAGCCTGTAACCGGTGGCCCGATCGACATCCTCACAAGGGAGGGGTCACGGGGAACCGTAGGTTCCCGGCTTCAGGATCACGCGAAGCGTGCAGAGAGATCGCGGTCTAGGAGGCTGCGATACGCTTTCCCATCGCAGCCCCCTAGACCGCTCGACAGACCCAGATCATGTCCTCGTCCCCTTTGAAGGGTCGGCGATCGAACCATCCGTACAGCGCTGCAACGTCGAATCCTGCCTCGTCGATCAGCCTTCGCCATTCGATCGCGGAGAGCCAGTGGAGGTTCATCGACGCGGCGGATTCGCCCGACCGCACGGAGAGGCGCAGCGTCCGGCTCGACGCGTCCCAGTCGGCTCGCTCGAAGATGTCGTGCTCCCGTTCGAGCCAGAGACCGTTGGTCTCCGCGATGTCCTCGCTGCTCGGCGCGAAGACGTCGAAGATCAGGTGCCCGCCCGGCTCCAGCAGGTCGTGTGCGGCACGGAGCGCCCGCAGCTTCTCGTCCTCGTCCGGCATGTGCAGCAGCGAGCGGAAGGGGCAGATCACGAGTTGCACCTTCTCGTCGACCGGGGGCTCTCGGAGATCGCCGACGCGAAGGTCGAGGAGATCCGAGACCCCGTGCTCCTCGCCGAACGCGCGGGCGACCGAGAGCATGCCGGGGGAGAGGTCGACCCCGATCACGTTTATTCCGGCACGCGCGATCGGGACGGCGATGCGACCGGAGCCGACCGCGAGCTCGACGACCGGCCCGCCATGGCGCTTCGCCTCGTCGACGTAGAACGTGATGTCCTCGACGACGGACGCGCTCCACGGGTCGTAGATGCCCGCGATCGGGTCGTAGAGGGCCACGAGGGGAGTGTACGGACTGGTTCCGACCCGATCGGCCCGTGTGACAGCGTTGGTACGCTCGGCCCTTCATGGATGCCGAAGCACTCGAGCGTGAGGGACTGGCTGCTGCGGCTGCAGCGTCGTCGGGAGACGCGATCGAGGGCGTGCGCGTCGAGTATCTCGGACGCAAGAGCGCGCTCAAGCAGGCGCTCCGCGAGGTTCGCGACCGCGAGACCGGCATGGCACTCAACGCCGTGCGCGAGCGCCTCGAGGCAGCGATCGACGCGCGCGAATCGGAGCTTGCTCGCGTGGAGCTCGACGCTCGACTGACGAACGAGCGCGTCGACGTGACGCTCCCGGCCGGCGGCTACTCCCGCGGCAAGCTGCACCTGATCACGCAGATCAGGCGAGAGGTAGAGGACGTCTTTCTCGGCCTCGGCTACAGCGTCGTCGACGGCCGCGAGGTCGAGACGACCTACTACAACTTCGACGCGCTCAACTTCCCGGCCGGCCACCCGGCGCGCTCCCCGCTTGCGACGCTCTTCGTCGACGAGACGACGGTGCTGCGAACGGAGACCTCCCCGTCCCAGGTGCGGACGATGGAGGCGCATGAGCCTCCGGTGTACATCGTCTCGCTCGGACGCACCTATCGCCGCGATACGCCCGACGCGACACATTCGCCGATCTTCCATCAGGTCGAGGGGCTTGCTGTCGACGAGGGCATCACCCTGGCCGACCTGACCGGCACCCTCGACTTCCTGCTTCGAAAGCTGTTCGGGGAGAAGCGGCGCACCGAGTTTCGCACGCACTACTTCCCGTTCACGGAGCCGTCGATCGAGGCGTATGTCTCCTGTCACGTGTGTGATGGAGACGGTTGTCCCGTCTGCCGCCACTCCGGCTGGATCGAGGTGGGCGGCGCAGGGATGGTCGATCCGAAGGTCTTCGAGGCGGTCGGCTACGACCCCGAGCGCTACAGCGGCTTCGCCTTTGGTTGGGGCCTCGAACGCATCGCGATGCTCCGCCACGAGTTCCCCGACCTGCGTGAGCTCTGGCGCAACGACCTCCGCTTCTCGAGGCAGTTCTAGTGAGCGGCCACTAAATGCGCGCGCCACTTTCTTGGCTACGGGAGTACGTCGAGGTCGACGCGACTGCGCACGAGATCGCTCGTCGGCTGAACGTCTCCGCGCTCGAGGTCGACCGCGTGATCGACATCGGCGTCGCGGATGTGGGGGACAACCTCTCGTACCTGCGCGTCGGCAAGGTGGTCGAGGCCGCCAAGCATCCGAACGCCGACAAGCTCCAGCTCTGTCAGCTCGACGTGGGGGAGGGCGACCTTCGCCAGATCGTGTGCGGCGCCTGGAACTTCGGTGTCGGGGCCACCGTCGCGGTGGGCTTGCCCGGCGTGCTGCTACCCGGCTTCCCGGCACCGCTCGACGAGCGCCCCCTGCGCGGCGAGCTCTCCCGCGGCATGATCCTCGCCGAGGACGAGATCGGCCTCGGTTCTGACCACGACGGGATCATGCTGCTTCCCGACGGGATCGAGCCCGGGACGCCGCTTTCTGACGTGCTGCCGGTGCGTGAGCAGGTTCTCGACTGCACGACGACGATGAACCGCGTCGACCTCCTCTCGATGGTCGGCCTCGCCCGCGAGGTTGCGACGCTGTGCGACGGCGAGCTTCTGCCAGTGTCGGTCGACGATCCCGCGATCGTTCACCCAGAGTTCGTCGACGTCACGATCGACGATCCCGAGCGCTGTCCTCGCTACATAGCGCGGGTGCTCAAGGGCGTCTCCGTCGGGCCGTCGCCGATGTGGCTTCGAGCCCGCCTCCACGCGGCCGGGATGCGGTCGATCTCGAACGTCGTCGACATCACGAACTACGTGATGCACGTCTACGGCAGCCCGCTGCACGCATTCGACCGCGCCAAGCTCGACGGTGGTGGGATCCTCGTCCGCCGTGCAGCGGCCGGTGAGGAACTGACGACCCTCGACGGAACCCCGAGAAAGCTAGACGAACGAGACCTCCTGATCACCGACGGGACGAAGGCTGTAGCCCTCGGGGCGATCATGGGCGGCCTCCATAGCGAGATCTCGGAGGGGACGACGGAGATCCTGCTCGAGGCTGCGAACTTCGAGCCGATCGGGATCCTGCAGACATCGGAGAGGCTCGGCCTGCGGACGGAGGGGTCGAACCGGTGGGAGAAGGGCGTCGACCCGCACCTGGCGGAGCCGGCCGCGGTTCTCGCGAGCCGCCTCCTCGTCGATCTCGCCGGCGCCGAGCTGACGGGTGCCGCAGATGTTCATCCGGGACTGCCTGCGCGACCCGTCATCCGACTCAGGCCGGAGCAAACGACCCGGATTGTCGGCCTCGAGGTCGAGCCAGCGGAGCAACGCTCGATTCTCGAGCGTCTCGGGTTCGAGGTCAACGGTGACTGGGACGTGACCGTGCCCACGTGGCGGGCCCGCGACGTGACGCGTGAGATCGACCTCGTGGAGGAGGTCGCGCGGGTCGTGCTTGACCGTGTGCCGCACACGATGCCGCTGCGGCGATCGGTCGTTGGCCACCTCACGCGCGATCAGCGCCTGCGGCGCCTCGTCGAGGATGTTCTCGTCGGGGCAGGATTCAGCGAGGCGTACACGTGGAGCCTTGTGGCCGTAGACCCCGATCCGAGTGCGCTCCGGCTCGCCGACCCGATGAGCGGCGACCAGGCGATCCTGCGTACGACGCTCCTCGATGGGCTGATTGCCGCGGCTCAGGAGAACGTCGACGCGGGAAACGACGGCATCGCACTCTTCGAGCTCGCTCGCGTCTACCTCCCGACCGGCGAGGCTCTGCCGGAGGAGCGGTGGCGCGTCGGCGGCATCGTCGCTGGAGGTTTCTCCCCCGCGCGAGGTGCGGTGGAAGCGGTCTACGACGCACTGCATCTCGATCCTCGGCCTGCGCGCGCCACGTTCCCCTTCCTTCATCCGGGGAAGGCGGCTGCGACGCCGGCGGGATGGCTCGGCGAGCTCCACCCCGCGCTGCTCGACGGATCGTGGGGCGTGTTCGAGCTCGATCTCGTCGAGCTCACTGCGCCGATCCCGGAGCGGATCCTCTACCACGATGTGATCACCTTCCCGCCGCTACGCCAGGACATCGCGGTCGTCGTGGCCGAGGAGGTCGAGGCCGCGGCGCTCGTCGACCTCATCCTCGAGGCCGGTGCTCCCGAGCTGCGTGAGGCCCACGTCTTCGACGTCTACCACGGCGATCAGGTCGGGGAGGGCCGGAAGTCGGTCGCGATCCATCTCTCTCTCCAGGTGCCCGACCGAACGTTGTCCGACGATGATGCCGCTGTCGTGCGCGAACGCGTCGTCGCTGCGCTCGCCGAGCGATTCGACGCCGAGTTGCGAGCGTGAAATCCATTTGCGTTCTTCTCACGTAGGAGTGTCGATGACACGCTTCCGCCTTGCCGCCGCGCTCGCCGTCGCCGCCCTCGTACTCGTCGGCACGGTCGGCGCCGCAGGAACGCAGCTGAACGGTTCGGTAGGCCCGGGGTTCACGATCTCGCTCAAGGATGCGGCGGGCGCCCAGATCACGCGCCTCGACGCGGGGGCGTTCACGCTGACGGTCGACGACAAGTCGGATGAGCACAACTTCCACCTCACTGGACCGGGTGTCGACGTCACGACCGAGATCGAGACGGTCGGGACGGAGGCGTTCGCACTGACCCTCGTCAATGGCAAGTACTCGTTCGTCTGCGATCCGCACCCGTCCCGAATGAACGGATCGTTCACCGTCGGCGAGGTAGCCACGCCACCGCCCGCCGTGAAGCCGCCCGTTCGTCTCAATCTGACGGTGACGGCGAAGGTTGTCAGTCTCACGACGCCCGCGGGCAAGCCCGTGAAGGCACTCGCGCCCGGTCAGGCTGTGATCACGGTGCGCGATCGCTCGGCCGTGCGCGGCGTCAGGCTCGCAGGCGCGGGCGTGGGCCGCTCGACGACGGTGAAGTTCGTCGGCACGGTTACCTGGAAGGTCAAGCTGTCGTCCGGAACACTCGTCTACGGGAGCGACGCGCGCAAGCCCGTCCTCAAGGGCGGCCGCGTCCCCGTTTCCTGAGAGACAGCCTTCGGGTGTAAGGACGCTGGCGCAGGCGAGCGCGGTCGCGCCTGTGTGATGCGTGGGGTGAGGCTAAAACCTCACCCTGATACCGGCCGCCCGGAAGCTCGGGGAGCATTCCCGAACACCGGCGCAGTCGAGTGCGCCGTCGCGTGCGTTTGCTGCAATGGGTGGGGCTTCAGCCTCACCCGCAGTTCGATCGCGTGGCGCGCGTGACGTGTGCCCGCTCCCCTGATGGGCGGGTGAGGCTGAAGCCTCACCCAGGATGACGCCGCGGTCGTGCCCGACAGGCGCCCGACGGGATGCAGCTGAAGCTACAGCGTCTTGCCACCCACGAGCCACACGGGGCCCTGGGTGTCGACGTTGTCCGTGTCCGAGAGGACGCGGAGCACAGAGGCCGAGCCGGTGATGCCCTCGTTGTCGAGGCGCTCGAAGCACCGCCTCGTCATCGCCGGCGAGGCGCCGTAGCCGGAGCGGCCGGAGCAGCGGAAGGTGAAGACGAGGCGTGAGCCGCTCCGTGCCGGGTTCAGCGGCGCGCACAGGAGCGCCGCGCGATCGAGGAGCGTGCTCGAGTCGATCTCGAGCTCGCAGAGGAGATCCGTCCAGTCCGAGGGGAGAGGCGCGAGGGCCCGATCCCAGCTCTCAGCGACGGAGCCGGTCGGTCGCCGCGCTTCGGCGGCTTCTGCCGTGGTCGGCACAGCAGGCGCCAGCACGTTCGACTGCTCGATGTGGCACCAGATTCGGTCGCGATCGAGGCGCTCGAACAGTCGCAACGCGGTCTGCTTGCCCTGCGGGCCGGCGCTGCTGCGGACGTGGAAAACGAGCGTCTCGCCGACTCTGCCGACGTTGATCGAGCCGAGAACCTGCGCCGCCCGAGGGAGATCGCTCGGCTGCTCCACCGTCAGGGTCAGGCGGACGTCCTCCCAGCCAGCCGGGAAGTCTGCCTGCATCGCGTGCCACTGATCGACGAGCTTCATCGGCGATCAGCATAATGACCTTGATGCTTCCGGTTGCAGAAGAGCCGTTCGACCGTACGGTGACCGCCTGATGGCGACCGAGGTCAAGCTCCCACGACTCGGCCAGGGAATGGAATCCGGCACGATCGTCCGCTGGCTCAAGGCGGAGGGTGACGCCGTCAAGGCCAACGAGCCGCTCTACGAGCTCGACACGGACAAGGTAACCCAGGAGGTCGAATCGGAGGTCGCGGGCGTCCTGCTCAAGATCGTCGTCCAGGAGGGCGAGACCGAGGTCGGGGCGACGATC
>JANOFZ010000267.1:0-3649 GCA_031413935.1 Thermoleophilia bacterium
ACGAAAGCCGACATCGAGCGCGTGCTGCGCGACTACCTGGGCGCCGAGAAGGTGATCTGGCTGCCCTACGGCCTGGCCGAGGATATGGGGGAATACGGAACCGGCGGACACTCGGACAACGTCGTCCAGTTCACGCGACCCGGTCAGGTTCTCTTCCAGGCAGCGCCTGACAGGTCGAACCCGAACTGGGAGCTCGTGGAGGCGAATCGCGCCCGGCTCGTCGGTGAGACCGATGCGACCGGGCGACCGATCGAGATCGTCGAAATCGAGCTCCTGCCTCTGACCCGCGAGATCGGGGGTCGCAGCAACGCTGCCCCGTATACGAACTTCTACCCCGTCAACGGCGGGATCATCGCCCCGCAGCTCGGCATCCCCGACGACGACGTCGCCTTCCGGCTGCTCGGCGAGCTGTTTCCCGGCCGGGAGGTCGTCGGTGTACCGACCGACTTCCAGGCATACGGCGGCGGTGGAATCGGCTGCATCACCCAGCAGGTACCGGCGGGCATCCCGCTCACCTGAGCTCGTCTCCGGGCCGGGCGCTACGTTCTCGCCGGCGACCCACCAAGGCGCACCACCGTCGCCCCGTCCGCCGAGTCGGAAACCTGCTCGTCCACGAGCGGGTGCTTCGCGACCTCGTCGCGCACGGCCTTTCGCACCGCTCCGGTGCCGCGGCCATGGATCACGCGGACCTCAACGCGCCCTGCAAGGGCAGCCGCGTCGATCAGATCACGCACCGCCTCTCGTGCCTCCTGCGCGGTGCGCCCGCGGAGGTCGATCTCGTCCGGTAGGTCGTTCTGGATCATTGCCCGCACCGTCACAGCCGGACCGGCCGTGTCCTCCGTCAGCTCCGCCTGGCGGTCGGGAAGGAGGCGGTCGACGGGAACGCGAACCCGGAGGCCCCCGCGACCGAGCACGGTCGCCTCGCCCCCGACGATCTCGGCGATCGTTCCCCGAACGCCGATGTCCGCGGCGACCACCGGATCGCCGATTGCGAGCGGCGCGGTCAGAGCCAGAGGCTCGTCGAGTCGTGACAGCGAGCGTGAAGTGCGCACGGCGCGGTCGGAGGCAGCACCGAGCTTTCGGTCGCGCTCGGCCTCCTTCCTCTGCGCAGCCGGAGTCGTCGCCCGACCCCGCTCGCGCTCGAGCTTTCGCGCCGCGCGAATCTCGGCGCGCAGCTCCTCGAGCTCGGCCCGCACTCCCGTGAGCTCGGTCTCTGCCTGCGCCATTGCCCTCTGGCGCTCGGCGGCCGCCGACGAACGCACCTGCTCGATCTCATCCTGGAGACCTTCGGCGGCGCGTTGCGCCTTCGCGCGCGCAACCTCTGCCTCCTCGCGCTCGGCCGCAGCGGCGCTCCGCTCCTCATGCGCCTCCCGTGCCGCCGATTCCGCCTCTGCGACGAGCTCCGCCACCTGGAGGCGCGCGGGTGCGACGCGACCGCGGGCGGCGGTAACTATCGCGGAGTCGAGACCGAGCCGCTCGGCGGTCTGCAGCGCATGTGACGTCCCCGGCCGGCCGAGCGTGACCGTGTAGAGCGGCTCGTGGCTCTCGGGGTCGATCCCGGTGGCGGCGTTCGCGGCACCTGTGGTCGCGCTCGCCCACTCCTTCAACTCGGCGTAGTGGCTCGTCGTCACGGTCAGGCGTGCCTGTCTGGCGAGTGCATCGAGCAGCGCCTCGGCAAGCGCCGCTCCCTCGACCGGATCGGTTCCTGCGGCGATCTCGTCGAGCAAGACCAGCGACGTGCTCGTCGCGTTCGCGAGGATGCCGACGAGGTTCCCCACGTGGGCAGAGAAGGTCGACAGGCTCATCGCGATCGACTGCTCGTCGCCGATGTCGACGAGGATCGCGTCGAAGACGGGGAGCGCCGCCTCGGTCGCGGGTGGCCGCAGCCCGCACTGGTGCAGGACGGCGGCAAGTCCGAGCGTCTTCAGCGCGACCGTCTTACCGCCCGTGTTCGGGCCGCTGATCACGAGCGCGCGGAGTTCATCGAGCTCGAGATCGATCGCGACGGCAGTCGTCTGATCGAGCAGCGGGTGGCGCGCCTCGCGGAGAACGACAGCGGTACCGACGGTGACGATCGCACCGCGCCAGCTTCTCGAGAGGCTTCCGCAGGCGATGGCGAGGTCGAGACGTGCCGTGGCCGTGACGAGATTCACGAGCGCCACGGCCTGTGCGCCAACAAGGGACGAGAGGTTCCGCAGGATTCGCGTCACCTCGTCGCGCTCGGCGATCTCTGCCTCGCGCAGCCGGTTCGAGTCGTCGACTGCTGCAAAAGGCTCGACGAACAGTGTCTGTCCCGAACCGGAAGAGTCGTGCACGATCCCGGGCACGCGCCCCCGCGCGGATGCGCGCAGCGCGAGTACCGGCCGCCCGCCGCGCTCGGTGACGAAGTCGTCCTGCAGGTACTCGGCCAGCGCCGGGTCGCGAGCGATCTTGCGGAGACGCTCCGCGAGCTTGCCGCGACCCTCGCGCAGCACTCGCCGCAGTCGGCGCAGCTCGGGCGAGGCCGAATCACGCAGGTCCGAACCGTCCTCCTCGACGGCCCGCCCGATCTCCTCGGCGATCGAGAGGAGGGACGTGTCGATGGCGGCAACAAGATCCATCAGCGCCGGAATGCCGTCTCGGTCGGCGAGGGCTCGACGTGCCGTCACGCCCACCTGAATCGTGCGCCCGACGTGCATCAGCGTGCGCGTGTCGAGTGCGCTGCCACGTGCTGCGAGCTCTGCGGCCTCGCTGACGTCCGTCGCGCCTCCGAGGTCGGGCTCGACCGAGTCCTCGATCAGCGAGATCGCCTCACCCGTCTCCTGCTGGCGCAGACGCACGACGGCCATGTCGGGTGACGGCCGGAGGGCTTCGGCGAGGGCGGATCCGGGCTCGCTCGCGGCCGCAGCGGACAGTCGGGCCAGTACAGCAGGGAGCTCGAGCAGTTCGAGGTCGTGCTCACGCATGGTGCGAGTGTACGACGGCGCGCGGGCCGTGGCTTCGGACGGGCTCAGTCTGGTGGTGGTTCGTAGACGGGCGCCTGGATGCCCGGATCGAACGTCACCTCACGCTCGTGCGGGGTGATGCGCCCGGCCTTGATCTCCTCGACGAAGTGGCAGGCGACGATGTGATCGTCAACCGCTCTAAGCAACGGCTCCTCTTCGGCACACCGCGTCTCCTGGGCGAACGGGCAGCGGGTGTGGAATCGGCAGCCGCTCGGTGGGTTCGCGGGGCTCGGGAGATCTCCCTGCACCCGGATCGGCCGCCGGGTGCGCTCGACGACGGGGTCGGGGATCGGGATCGCCGACAGGAGTGTGATCGTGTACGGATGCAGGGGGTTGTCGTACAGACCGTCGGCCGGCGCCACCTCGACGATCTTGCCGAGGTACATGACGACGATGCGATCCGAGATGTGCCGGACGACTGCGAGATCGTGGGCGATGAACAGGAACGTGAGATCGAGCGTGTCCTGCAGCTCCTCCAGGAGGTTCACGATCTGGGCCTGGATCGAGACATCGAGGGCCGAGACGGGCTCGTCACAGACGAGGAACTGGGGACTCAACGCGAGCGCCCGGGCGAGCCCGATCCGCTGGCGCTGACCACCCGAGAACTCGTGGGGGTAGCGGTCTGCGGCATCGCCGGGGAGGCCGACGACGCCGAGGAGCTCCTG
>JANOFZ010000268.1:0-2149 GCA_031413935.1 Thermoleophilia bacterium
GCGTGCGGCCCGGCGTCTCCGACGATCCGTACGATCCTGTCGGCGATGTCGTTCGCGGCGCCCGTCTCGACCATCGCGGTCGAGAGGGAGAGCATCCCGCCGACGAGAATCACGGTCGTCCAGGAGATGCCGCGGTACGCCTGCTCGACGGATAGCACGCCGAGGAGCACGAGCGCACAGGCGGCGAGAAGGCCAGCCACGGCCGCGGGTACGGCGCCGGTCGCGAGGAGCACGACCATCACAGCGAGCACACCGATCGTGCGTTTCGCTCCGGCGCCGAGCGGCACCGCCTGCCGTCGCACGAGCTCCGGTGTATCGACGACGAGAACGTCAGGGTCGTCCAGATTCTCGCCGAGCGCATCCCACGTTCCCTGAAAGAGGATCGTGTCGCCGGCGGCGAGGACGTGCTCACCCGGACGATCCTCACCCTTCCTCTGGACAGCAAGAACGACGAGATCACCGCTGTCGGTGACCATCCCGGGGAAGACGGTCTCTCCGATCAGGCCGGAGCGCGGAGGGATCACGACCTCGGCCACCCCGGAGCGCGGAGTCAGGAGTGTGTCGACTGCGTCCTCGATCTCGTATTGATCGACAAGCGTGCGGGCGTGGTCGCCGAAGTCGTGCGGAATCGCCCTGCCGCTGCGATAGGGAAGGAGCCGTTCACCGAAGAGGACGACGATCGCGATCGTTCCCACGAGCAGTGGAGCCCCGACAAGCGTGAACTCGAAGAAGCCGAATCCCCCGACCCCGGCATCCTCCGCTGCCTCCGACACGATCACGTTGACCGGCGTCCCCGTGAGCGCGAGCAGCGAGCCCGCATGGGCGCCGAATGCGAGGGGCATGAGGAGCTGCGACGACGGTCGCTTGAGACGAACCGCCATCACGACGACGATCGGCAGCAGTGCCGCGACGGCACCGTTGACGCTAATCAATGCCGTCAGGAACGCGACGAGCATCATCATCAGGACGATCGTCCGTCGCCGGCTCTCCCCCACTCGAGCGGTGAGCTCCTGCCCCGCCCAGGCCGTTATCCCGGATGCGTCGAGGCTCTCGCTGACGACGAAGAGCGAGGCGATGAAGATGACCGCGGGGTCACCGAAGCCTGCAAGTGCCTGCTCGAGATCGAGCACGCCCGTGGCCCAGAGCGAGAGCGAAACGCCGAGCGCGACGATCGCGACGGGAAGGTGATCCCAGACGAAGACCACGACGACGACGCCAAGAATGAGGAACGTGATCGTGCTGTCACTCATCCCGCGGACTCCTCACGGATGAGCAGAGGGGAGAGCACCATGACGTATCACGGAAGCCTGTAGGGGAGACGGCGTTGCCTCTCCCGGGACAGGTCGCTGCGACCACCGGCCTCAGGGACACCGAGGCGTAACCATTGTGAGGCACCGCACTAGTCGAGATGGACGGGCGATCCCGGGCCGAGGGGAATCCCGAGGAGGTACCACCCGATGAAGAAGAGCGTCCACACGACCGAGAGCACGATCACGTACGGGAGCATCATCGCAACGACGGTGCCGATCCCCGAGTCCTTCTTGTAGCGCTGCGCGAAGATGACGATCAGCGGGAAGTAGGCCATCAGCGGCGTGATCACATTCGACGGCGAGTCGCCGACCCGATAGGCGGCGAGCACCGTCTGCGGCGCGACGTCGAGTCGAAGGAAGAGCGGGATGAAGATAGGGGCGAGGATCGCCCACTTGGCGATTGCCGCGGGCATGATGAAGTTGACGAGCGCGGTCACGAAGACAAACCCGATTAGCAGCCAGAGGGCGCCGATGTTCGCCGACTCGAGCCAGTCGCCGAGGCTCGCCGCTGCCACCTGCGCCATGTTGCTGTAGTTGAAGTACGCGATGAACTGGGCGATCAACAGGAAGAGGAAGAGCAGGCCCGCGAGGCCGGCCCAGGACTTGGTGATCGACGAGATCACCTCGTCGCTCGTCTTCATCGTTCCCGCGCCACGTCCGTAGGCGAGCCCTGCTGCGAAGAAGATGATTGTGATGATCACGATCAGGCTGTCCATAAAGGGCGAGTCGCCGATGATCGCTCCGCTGATGGGATCCCGTAGCGGTGCCCCGGGCAGCACGGTGAGGAGCGTGATCGCCACGATTGCCGCCGATGTCGCGAGAAGCGCGTACTTCAGTCC
>JANOFZ010000269.1:0-10622 GCA_031413935.1 Thermoleophilia bacterium
GGGAACATCTTCTGCACGCGATCGGCGGCGATCAGCACGGCCTTGTACCCGGCAACGGTTGCCTGCGAGGAGAGCGCGTCCATCGACTGGGCGCGGGTGATCCGCGGCACGGATTCCATGGCGAACGCGACGACACCCTGCCGACGCAGGCGCTCGAGCCCCTCGGTGTCCGTCAGTGGTGAGAGAAATCCGATCAGCAGCGTTCCCGGGGCCATCGCTGCCACCTCCTCGGCGGAAGGACGCGAGACGCGAACGACCGCGTTGGCCCCCTCGAGCAGGGCACCCGGCTCGCTGAGTGTGGCTCCGGCCGCTACGTAGTCCTCATCGGGAAAACCGGCCACCGCACCTGCTCCGCGCTCGACGACGATCTCGAACCCCACGGGCACCAGACGCCCGATCGCATCGGGGACGAGGGCAACCCGGCCTTCGCCGGCGGCAGCCTCACGGGGGACGACGATTCGCACGATCAGAATCTACGGGAAGGGATTTCCCCGCGTGAGGGGAACCTCTCCCCTCGTGCACCGCCTTGCATCCCTCACTGCCGCCATGCGAGCCTGCGACTCCTCGCTGGAGGGTCACGCCGCGCGCGTTGGGAGTCACGCAGAGGCAATGGCATGTCGTCTTTCGTGGTCGGATGACCGGTTGGACGCCCTTCGCCTGGGTGCAGCCCTCCACGATGTGGGCAAGGCGAACATCCGTCCTGGCCTCCTCCAGAAGCCCGGACGCCTCGACCCTGAGGAGCTCGCGGCGATTCGCGCGCATCCTGTCGAGGGTGCCTGGATGATCGCCGGTGTCCCGGCGTTCGAGGCTGCGCTGCCGTATGTGCTGTTCCACCACGAGCGCTAGGACGGGGGTGGCTACCCGACCGGTCGCGCGGGAACCGAGATCCCTGTCGAGGGCCGGTTGCTTGCCGTGGCGGACGCGTTCGACGCGATGACGTCCCTCCGGCCCTATCGCGACCGTCTATCGTCGGTCGAGGCAGCGCTCGAGGTCGAGCGCTGCGCTGGGAGCCAGTTCGACCCGGCACTGGCCGAGATGTTCGTCGAGGCACATGCCGCCGGTGAGATCTTCACCGAGGGCACCGTCGCCGTCGCGGTGTAGCGCAAGCTACACGGCGTGGGGGTGAGGCTTTAGCCTCACCCGTGGGTCGGCCCCGCTGGCCGTCGCTTGTGTTGGGCGTTCTGACGGGCGGGTGAGGTTGAAGCCTCACCCGGAGACCTGAACGGGGCGGAGCCAGAAGTCTGTCGCGGGCGACGGGCTTCAGAGCGAGGCCCACACCTCGAGCTTCGTCTTCGTCCGCTGGATCACCTCGTCGGTGAACTCCAGTGTCCCGGCGTGACCGCCGAGATCGGCCGTGCGCACGCCGGCGGCAACCGCCTCGAGACACGCCTCGCGGATGGCGCGGCCTGCCGTCTGACCCTCGCTGTCGTCGGCGTGACCGAGGAGCGCAGCGCAGGCGAGGATCATCGCCATGGGGTTCGCGACGTCCTTGCCGAAGAGAGACGGAGCCGTCCCGTGGGCCGCTTCGGCCATCAGCGCCGACGGGACGTAGTCGTCCCCGAAAGCGACGAGCAGTGACTCGGAGCCGGCGATCGAGCCGAAGAGAGGGAGGACGAGGTCAGAGAGGATGTCGCCGTCGCGGTTGAGCGCCGGGATCACCATGGGTGATCCGCTCGACGAGATCAGGAGAGCGAACGTGGCGTCGATCAACTGCGGCTCGTACTCGACGTCCGGGTGCCGCGCGGCCGCAGCGTCCATCTCCTCCTTCAGCATTCCCTCATAGATGGGGCTGACGGTGTACTTCGGCCCGCCGAAGACCTTTGCGCCCATTCGATCGGCCTGCCGGAACGCGAACTCCGCCACGGCCCTGCAGATGCCCCGTTCGATGCGCTCGGTGCGATAGGCAACCTCGTCATCTCCTGTGCCCTCGCGCCACTCCTTTGCGCCGTAGGCGTCTCCGACCGCCATGCGCACGACCGAGATGGGGGAGTGGACACCGCCGAGTGGGACGACCCCGGGAATCCGCCGACCGGTTCGCACGATCACCTTGCCGCCGATCTCCTCGCGGAGAATCCGGTTCGGGGACCCGACGTCGCCCGTGGTCTCGGGCGTGACCGTGGCCGCCTTGATTCCGAACCCATGCTCGCGCACCGCCACCGCCGCGTCGTGGACGACGGCGTTGTTCGTCGCACGACGGTTTGCGAGAGAGAGATCGAACCGCGGGAGGGCTAGCTCGAGGCCGATCACGTCGCGATCGAGGAGGCGCAACGACGCTTCCAGCAGCTCTTGACCGGTGTCGTCGCCCTCGAGAACGACGATCGTGCGCGACTCCATGCGGCCAGTGTAGTCGCGGTCGTACAGACGTCGATGGGTTGGCACTTCCGGAATTGACTGGGTAAAATCGACGACGTCCAATACCATCAGCTATTCGATCTTGAAACCGAAAGCGTTCTACCGACGGAGAGGAAAAATCGATGGCTCGAAAGACGGTTCTTGTGTGCGACAACTGTGGGGTCGAGGTCGAGGACGGCCGGGGTGCGACGCTGCGCGTCACGTTCACCGATGCACGCCGCGGCGCCAAGGCCGCAGACCTCTGCGACGGTTGTGCGGGCACCATGCCCGGTACGGCGGTCGCGCGGCGCGGTCGTAAGCCGAAGTCGCTCGGCTAATCATCTGGTAGGCGTCAAGTCGGTGGGCGGTGCGCCGTCTGCCGGCTAGTGCGCTGTCCGCTCTTTGCGAAGAGGCACGAGTTTGCGTAAGAGGGACGGCGCGAGGACCCCGACTACGATGGACTGATGGGTCTTTCGCTCGTCTCTGGACCGGCACATGCCGGCAAGGTCGCGCTGCTGCTCGATCGTTTCGTCGACGCTCTCGACCAGGATCCCTGGCTGATCGTCCCGAACCGCGTCGACGTCGATCGCGTCGAGCGGGAGCTTGCCGGGCGGCGCAGCGCGCTGCTCGCAGGAACCGTCGGCACGTTCGACACGCTCTTCTCTGCCCTTGCCGGGAGCGATCAGCCACCCCGGGTACTCGGGGACGCGGGCCGCAGCCTGATCGTCAGGCATCTCATTGGTGCGTCGACCCTGGAAGCTTTCGGCCCGTCTTCACGCTTCGCGGGATTCACGGACTCCCTCGTCGGCGCGTTGACGGAGGCCGAGGCCAACCTGCTCCACCCCGACGATCTCGGTGGAGACCTCGCCGCGCTGGCGCGCGGGTATGCGGCGGAGCTTGAGCGGCGCGGGGTTCACGATCGCGGCATGGTGCGTCGCCGCGCCGTCGCCCGACTCACGACGGACATCGGCTCATGGAACGGGGCGCCGGTGTTCGCGTACGGCTTCGAGGATCTCACCGGCGCCGAGTGGCGTTTGATCGAGGCGCTCGCCGGTCGCGCGGAGGTTCACGTCTCTTTACCCTACGAGCCGGGCCGCGCAGTGTTCGCGTCGCTGCAGCGCACATCCGACGACCTCAGCGCGCTCGCAGCAGGAGAGATCGTGGAGATGCCCGCCGGCTCGCAGGCGTATCTCCCCGGTGGGATCGCACATCTCGAACGCCACGTCTTCGAGGATGGGCGCTCGCCCATCCCGCTCGATGCCTCGATCCGGTTCCTCGAAGGAGCGGGTCGTCGAGCCACGATGGAGCTACTCGCGGAGACAATCCTGGATCTCGTCCGGGGCGGAGTCGAGCCGGAGGACATCGCTGTTGTGTGCCCGTCGATCGAGCGTTCGCGAGCGGCGATCGAGACCGCGTTCGAGACGCTCGGTGTTCCGTTCGCGATCGAAGGCCGCACGAGACTGGGTACGACAGCCTTCGGGCAGTCGCTCCTGTCATTGCTCCGGTTTGCCTGGAGCAACGGGACGCGCAGAGACCTCTTCGCCTTTCTCCGCACCCCGTACGGAGGCCTCGGCCGATCCGACGTCGACTTTCTCGAGGGCCGTCTCCGTGGCCGGGCCGTGCTCAGAGGTGAGCGGACGATCGAGGAGACGACGAAGCTGCGGACGGGGCGTCCTCTGCCGATCCTGGATGTCCTCGCTGCGGAGGTCGGCCAGCTGGACGCAGCCGGCTCGGTGGTGGAGACGATGCTGCGCAATGCGTTCGGGCTCGGCGCCCCTCCCACGACGACAGCGGCACGGCGCGACCTCCGGGCTGCGGACGCCGCCCGTGACGTGATCGACGAGCTCCGGCAGCTCAACGAGGCCGGCGCGACGGTCGCAGCCGACGACATTCTTACGGCCCTCGATCGGGCAACGGTACGCGGCGACGGAGCTGGCGCCCCCGGACGGGGTGCCGTTCTCGATCTGGCCCGCGTCCGGACGCGAACCTTCGAGGTGGTGTTCGTGATCGGCCTCGAACAGGGCTCGCTCCCGCGCCGAGCCGCGACCTCACCCTTCTTCGACGATGAGAAGCGCCGCGACCTCGACGGCACGCGCGGGGCCCGGCTCGAGCGGCCGGACGCAGCGAGCCGCGACCGCTACCTCTTCTACACGGCCTGCACGCGGCCGCGCCGGCTCCTCACGCTCGTCCGCGAGGCCGCCACGGATGACGGTTCGCCGCGCGAGGCGAGCCCGTTCTGGGAGGCGGTTTGCGAGCTCTTTGACGCCGACGACGTACGGCGATCCACGACGCGGCGCCCGCTCGCCCGCCTGACGTGGCCGATCGAGTCGGCGCCGACGGAGCGCGAGCGGCTGCGCTCCCTCGCCCGTCTCGCCGCGGATGATCCACGCGAGGCCGATGCGCTCGCGTACGCGAACGCCTGGCAGCGCAAGCTCGGGCGCGCGCGGCGTGCCTTTGCCCGGCCTACGGCGATCACGCATCCTCGCGCTGTAGCGCTGCTGACGAGCCGCGACACGTTCCGCGTCACCGATCTCGAGCGGATGGCGACGTGCTCATCCGCATGGTTTGTCGAGCGCTACCTCCGCCCGGGCGAGATCGACCAGGTGATCGGACCGAAGATGAAGGGCTCGATCGCTCACGTCGCGCTCCAGCGCTTCTACAGCCAGCTTCCCTCGGCGATCCCGGGTGCAGAGCGGGTCACGCCCGAAAACGTCGAGGCTGCAGTCGAGTTGATGCATCAGTGTGTCGACGGCGCCCTTGACTCTGGCCTACGCATCGACGTCAACGACCTGGAGCGCAGGGAGCTCGGTCAGGGGCTCCGACGTGACCTCGAGCAACTCGTGCGCGTCGATGCTGCTGCGAGCTCCACCTTCGTGCCGAGAAGGCTCGAGGTTGCGTTCAAGTCGTACGAGCTCGCGCCCGGGATTGCGGTCAGTGGCAAGATCGACCGCGTCGACGCAGATCCGCTCAGCGCCCGTGGGATCATCATCGACTACAAGTCCGGGGCTGCCCCGTCCGCTGCGCAGATTCATAACGAGGCGCGCCTGCAGATTCCGCTGTACCTCCTCGTTCTTCGCGATCAGCTGGGACTCGAGCCCATGGGAGGCGTCTACGTTCCTGTCGGTGGCGGACGGCGCGCCCGCGGGATGCTTCGTGGTGGCGAGGACCAGGTTGCGGGGTTCTCGTCCGCTGACTATCTCGACAGCGCCGAGTTCGACGCCGAGATCGACTATGCCCGTGACACTGCCGTCGCCCTGGCCGAGCGGATTCGTGGTGGCGATGTCGTCCACGACCCGCACGGGGGCGAGTGCCCGGGCTGGTGCACGCTCTGGCGCATGTGCCGCAAGGAGCGCCCGTGAGCGCGGGGCAGCCAATAGGGCCGTTGGCCCCGAACCCGCAGCAACAGGCCGCTATCGACGCCAGAGGCGAGACGTTCGTCTCCGCGGGTGCCGGCACGGGCAAGACGACGGTGCTCGTCGAGCGCTTCGCCCGCTCTGTCGTCGACGACGGACTCGACGTCGACTCGCTGCTCGTGATCACCTACACCGATCGCGCTGCCGGTGAGCTTCGCGGCCGGATCCGGGCTCGCCTCCTCGAGCTCGATCGTCCCGATCTCGCACGCGACCTCGACGGCGCCTGGATCTCCACGATTCATGGTTTCTGTCGACGTCTGCTCACCGCGTATCCGCTCGCGGCCGGAATCGATCCTCGATTCCGTGTCCTCGACGAAGCGCAGGCACGCGTGATCCAGGGTGAGGCGTTCTCCGCTGCGCTCGAGGAGTTCTGCGCCGCCGACGAGCCCGACCGCTGGCAGCTGCTCGCCACCTACAAGGCGGCCGGCCTACGGAAGATGCTCGTCAGCGTGTACGACACCTTGCGGTCCGCGGCGCTCCCACTCGTCCTCGAGCCGGCCGTGCGCGAGAGTCTCGGCGACGCGATCGTCGAGCTGCGCGGAGAGATCGAAGCGCTCTTGCTCGACGAGAAGGCGACCGAGCCGCAGAAGGACGCTGCCGTCGACGCGCTCGACCTCCTCGAGACGACTCAGCTGCCGGAGCGCCTGATCGAGCTTCCCGCCACCACCGTACGGGGCGCGCGCGCCGCGGCTCTCAGCGAAGCGCGCAAGAATGTGCGAGCGCTCGCGCTCGAAGAGCTCGCCTCCCGTGACCGTGAGCTCCTCCAGGAGATTCTCACCGGGTTTGCAAGGGCCTACGCCGCCGCAAAGGATCGTGAGTCGGCCCTCGACTTCGAGGATCTTCAGCTTCGTGCGTGGGAGCTGCTGCGAGAGAACGAGGCCATCCGCGAAGCAGAGCAACTCCGCTTTCGCTCGATCATGGTCGACGAGTTCCAGGATACGAACAAGCTCCAGACGGAGCTGATCGATCTTGTCTGTGCCGGCCCTGCGAAGGAGATGTTCTTCGTCGGCGACGAGTTCCAGTCGATCTACGGCTTCCGCCACGCCGATGTGAAGGTGTTCCGCGACAGGCGCGACGCCGCGCCGCAGGTGCTGCCGCTGACACTCAACTACCGCTCCCGGCCCGAGGTACTCGCGGCGGTCAACGAGCTGTTCGCGGATGAATTCGGCGAGGACTTCCAGCCCCTCGAGCCCGCCGCAGGCTACGGCGACCCCATCTTCGGCACTCCGGTCGAGCTACTCGTCACCGACAAGGTCTCCTACGCGGACTCCGGTCTCCACTGGCGGCGTGGGGAGGCGCGACACGTCGCACTTCGGGTGCGCGAGCTCGTCGATACGGGCGTTGCCACGCCCGGCGAGATCGTCCTTCTCTTCGCGGCGGGAACCGACGCGGAGTGGTTCGAGGAGGAGCTTCGCTCGGTCGATCTGCCGACAATCCGGATGACCGGTCGCCGCTACTTCGGCCAGCAACAGGTTGTTGATCTGCTCTCCTACCTGAGGCTGCTGCAGAACCGCTATGACGACGAGGCGCTGCTCACCGTCCTCGCGTCGCCGTTCGTGGGCGTCTCCAACGACGCGCTCGTCCTGATCCGCTCCACGGCGGAGCGACGGCCGATCTTCAAGGGTATCGAGCGCACCCTGCCACCGGATCTTCCCGAGGACGACCGGCGCCTCGTGCGAGCCTTCCTCCAGCGCTACGAACGCCTGGTCGAGAGCTCGACGCGACTCTCGCTCGAATTGCTCTGCGAGCGGATTATCGTCGAGCACGACTACGATCTTGCGGTTCTTACCCGGCGCGACGGCCAGCGGCGGTATGCCAACCTGCGAAAGCTCGCCAGGCTCGCCCGGTCGTACGAGGAGCTGCGAGGACCCGACCTCGAGGGGTTCATCCGCTTCATCGCCGAGCAGGACACCGCGGGCGCGCCCGAGCGCGACGCCGTCTCGGAGGAGGAGGGGGCTGATGCCGTGAGGCTGCTCACGATCCATGCGGCGAAGGGGCTCGAGTTCAAGGTCGTCGTCGTTGCGGACGCCGGGCGGGAACGAACGCGCAGCGACGAGATCCTTTGTCTATCGGATGGTCGCTTCGGCTTCAAGGTCGCGCATCCTGATACGGGGACGCGGGTTGTCACGAGCTCCTACCAGGACGTCAAGGAGACGCGTGACGGCCAGGAGGAGGCCGAGCGGCTTCGCCTCTACTACGTGGCTATGACGCGGGCAATGGAGCGACTGATCGTCTCGGGCTCCGTCGACCGCACCAAGGAGCGAGACGAGCGGACGCCCATCGGGTGGGTGCTGGATCGTCTGCGGCTCGGTGAGGAGCTCGACCGACCCGGGCTCGTCGGCCCCGTCGAGGCCGAGCGGGGAGCAGCTGGCGTCGTCCTGCGCATCGACCGCTACGTCGCCCCGAGCCCGGAGGCTGAGACGACGGTCGGCTTCGTCGACGAGGACGGTGAAGCCGGTCAGCTGCTCCTCTTCGAGGGCGCCGGCGAGGACGTGCCGGCTCCCGCCCCGAGGCTCCGCGACCTCGTCGAGATCCCCGCGCCGCCGCCTGCTCACGTCTCCCGTCTCTCGTATAGCGCCATCTCCGTCTTCGATCGTTGTGGCTACCGCTACTACGTCGAGCGCGTCGTCGGGATGAAGCCTGTTTCCTGGGCAGACAACTCCGAGGGAGACGGCGGAGAGGGACTCCACGCGACCGAGATCGGTGACGCCGTGCATCGACTTCTCGAGCTCGTCGACCTTGCACATCCGGCCCCGCCGGAGGTGGCTGCGCTGGAGCCACTCGTTCGCGCCTGGTATCCGACGGTCACCGACGCCGAGCTCGCCCGGGTGAGCGACTTCGTGCATGTGTACACGGGCTCGGCTCTTGCTGCGCGGGTCGCAGCGCTGAAAGGCGTCCGCCCGGAGAGGCCGTTTGCCTTCGAGCTCGACGGCGTGCTCGTGAACGGCCGGCTCGACGTCCTCTGGATCGACGGCCGAGACGCGCTCGTCCTGGACTACAAGACGAATGCGCTGCGCGGGCGTGACCCGGCGGAGATCGTCGAGCGCGAGTATTCCACCCAGCAGACCGTTTACGCGATCGCCTGCCTCCGGGCGGGAGCGGAGCAGGTCGAGGTCGTCTACCACTTCCTGGAGGATCCGGACGCGGTTGTGTCGACGATCTTCACGACCGCCGACTCCGAACGACTCGAAGGAGCGCTATCTGCGTCGATCGCTCGAATTCGCGAGGGAGTCTTCCAGCCGACGCCGAGCGCGTTCGCCTGCTCCGGCTGCCCTGCGCTCGATCTCGTCTGCGCGGGGCCCCGACTCGGTGGATTCGACGCTGCCGTCGAGCCTGCGTACGCGTCGGCGGAATAGCACGACGCGATGCGGGTTGCGGCGATCTACGACGTTCACGGCAACCTCCCGGCGCTGGAAGCGGTGCTCACTGAGCTCGAGCGCGAGGGCGGCGCGGACGAGATCGTCGTCGGTGGCGACGTGCTCTGGGGGCCGATGCAGTCGGAGTGCATCGATCTCCTACTCGATGTTCGCGCGGTGTTCGTTGCAGGCAATTGCGAGCGGGACGTCTTGCACCCAGGCAGCGACGTCGACCGGTGGTGCAACGCACGACTCTCGGAGCGTGAGCGAGCACTTGTCGCGTCGTGGCCGCTCAAGCTCGACCGCGAGATCGACGGTCTCGGATCCGTTGTCTTCTGCCACGCGACGCCGCACGACAACGAGACGATCCTGACGCGCATCACGCCCGATGATGACGTTGTCGCTGCGCTTGCCGACACCGACGCCGCGATCGTCGTCTGCGGACATACGCACGTGCAGTTCGACCGCCAGGTGCGCCTGGGCCCCCGTCTTGTCAACGTCGGAAGTGTGGGACTGCCGTATGAGGGGGCTGCCGGTGCGTACTGGGCATTCGTCGGTCCGGAGATCGACCTGAGGCAGTCGGTCTACGACCTCGAGCGGGCCCTTGCCGATCTTCGGGCAACGACCTTCCCGCGCTTCGACGAGATCTTCGCCCGTCCCCTCGCGGGACAGGTGACGGCCGACGAGGCGACGACCGAGTTCGAGAGCAAGCGTGGCGCGTAGCTACATCTCGGAGGCGCGCCGCCGCGGTCTCGGCACGCGCCGCGAGAGGATCGGCCCGATCGTCGAGCGGCTTGCCGGAGAGCACGGGGATGCCGAGATCGCGCTCAACTTCGGCAGCGATGTCGAGCTGTTGATTTCGGTGATGCTCTCGGCGCAGACGACCGACGTGAACGTGAACCGGGTGACCGAAAAGCTCTTCGTCAAGTACCGCCGGCTCGAGGACTACCTGGCCGTGCCGCTCGAGGAGCTCGAGCAGGACGTCTTTCAGACCGGCTTCTACCGACAGAAGGCGAAGTCGATCCGGGGCGCGATGACGGTGTTGCTCGAGGAGTTCGGCGGCGAGGTGCCGCGGACGATCCCGGAGCTGCTGCGGCTCCCCGGCGTTGCCCGAAAGACGGCGAACGTCGTCGCGGCGGAGCTCGGGGAGGCGCAGGGGATCGTCGTCGACACGCACGTGCGACGGATCTCGCAACGTCTCGGGCTGACGCGGGAGGACGATCCGGTGAAGATCGAGCGCGACCTCGTCAAGATCGTGCCGCGGGCCGACTGGCACCGCTTCCCGCACCTCCTGATCTGGCACGGGCGGCGTGTGTGCGACGCGCGAAAGCCGCGCTGCGAGGAGTGCGTGCTGGCGGATCTGTGTCCGGCGTGGCGGGCGCCTATGGGGTGAGGGGGTGAGGCGCTGAAGGGGTGTGGCGTAAGCCACACCCCCCGGTAGATACGGGACCAGGGGCGGCTCCACAAAGACATTCCGTGCGGGTGAGGCAGGAGCCACACCCCCCCGGCACACCGGCGGACC
>JANOFZ010000270.1:0-2867 GCA_031413935.1 Thermoleophilia bacterium
CTTCGTCCTCGGTCGCCCCGATACGTCCCGTATCGGCAGGCTCCCTGCGTCCTCGCATCGCACTCGCCCATCACGCCCAGCCAGCGCGTGGTCATTGAGTTAGAGCCTCTCAAGGGCGGAAAACCCGGGAGACAGGCTGAAGCCTGTCACCGGACGAGGCCGCCGCGCTTGCGCGCGACGTACCAGCCGATCTCGACCTCGTAGACGGCGCCCGGCGCCATGCCACTCACGCGCCGACGCTCGTCGCCCTCGAGGCCGACGAGATCGAGGTAGCGCTCGAGGTTTCGTTGTTCCGGCGCGATCTCGTTCGTCAGCACGTCGAGGTCGTTCGCATCGAGGAAGCCACGGATGTCCTGGTCGGGCAACAGTCGCGTATGTGAAGGATCGCGCGCTTGCTCGAAGTGATCGGTCTCGGCCGAGACGACCGGATCGACGGCGCCGATCTGGTCGACGAGGAGGATCCGTCCACCCGGGCGTGTCACACGGGCGAGCTCGGAGACGACGAGTTCCGGCCGATGAGCGTGGTGGAGGACACGCATGCAGCCGACGACGTCGAACGAGCCGTACTCGAACGGCAACGCCGTCGCGTCTCCCACCATGAGCTCGCAGTTCGCAGGGGCCAGCTCTCGGCCGGCAGCGACGAGATCCTCGGACAGATCCACTCCGACGACACTCCCGACGAGTGGAGCGAGGGCGAAGGCAAGCGCACCCGCCCCGCACCCGCTGTCGAGCGCGCGCTCGCTGCCGTGGAGGGGAGCAAGGAGCTGCTGGACGCGTTCCAGTAGGGCTGCGGAACGCTCCTCCTGCATGGCCACGCGATATTCAACGACGTCACTCATCGACGACCTCACGCTCCGATCGGGTGGCCCGCGAGACGATCCCGCAGGCGATCTCGTAAGGGATGGTGCCAGATACGAACGCGTGCTCTTCGATGATGACACCCTCGCCGACCAGCGTGACTCGATCGCCAACCTCCGCCGCAGCTGGGAGAGCGATCGCAATGGCATCCATCGAGACGGTTCCGATAACCACGGCCCTCGCGCCGGCGACGACCACCTCGGAGCCAGACATGTTCCGGCGAAACCCGTCCGCATAGCCGACCGGAACGATCCCGATCCGGGTCGGCCGCGAGGCGACGAAGCGCCGCCCGTAGCCCGTGCTCTCGCCGGGATCGAGCGTCTTCACGAGCGCGATCGAGGATTCCCACCGCAAGGCGGGCCGCAGTCCGTCCTCAGCAGCGTCGGTGCCGAACGGCGAGATGCCATAGAGCGCGATCCCGCAGCGAACGGCGTCGAGGTGGGCCTCGGGAAAAAGGAGAGTGCCCGCGCTGTTTGCAATGTGCCGCTGCAGATGGGCGAACGGCGCCGTCGCCTCGAGAAAGCGCGCGAGCTGAAACGCCGTGTACGCCGGATCGGAGTCGGCAGAAGCGAAGTGGCTCATCACGCCGACAACGCCGGCACCGGGAGCTGCGATCTCGGAGAGGCCCCAGCGCCCCATGCCCGTATCGAGCTTCAGATGAACCGGCACGCCCTCGGGAACGTCGGTGGTCGAGACGCCGAGCTCGAGTCGAGCCTCGCGCGCCCCGATGAGGTCGACAGAACCGGTATCACCGAGGACTACGATCCTCGCCTCGGGGAGCACGGATCGCAGCTCGCGCGCCTCCGGCACCGTCGCGACGCAGAGCGCCGTCGCGCCCTCCTCGAGTGCGACGCGCCCGACGTCCGTCGCGCCATGCCCGTAGCCGTTCGCCTTGACGACGGCCCACAGCTCGGTGCCGGCGAGGAGCCCCCGCAACGTGCGAACGTTGTGACGGATCGCCGCGAGGTCGATCGTGATCAGCGAGCGGTGCACGGGTTCCATTCTCCCGGTCATACCTCGATCGTCATGCCGTCCCAGGCGAAGGTCACGTTCCGGCCCTCACGTTGCAGCCGCTCCTCGACCCGCAGGAGCTCGGTGTACGAGATGCAGTCCATCTCCTCGACGTGGCTGAGGACGACCTGCCCGGTATCGAGCGCGTCGACGATTCCGAGCGTCTCGGCGAACGTCGCCTCGAAGACGAGCACCGGGTGCTCCTCGTGGATCAAACGGTCGCCCGTGAAGAGATCGAACTCGCAGATCCCCATCGGGAGAACGGCCAGGTCGCACCCCATGACGTCGTCGGGCGGAGTCCAACCGTTCAGCTCGTCCATCGCGACGAGCAGGCGCCGGTCGCCGTCCGTCAGCTCGAACGCATAGACGTAGCCCTCGGCGAGCCGGAACGGGCGTACCGTGACGCCACCGATCTCTACCGTCTCTCCGTCCGCGAGCTCGTGGATCCGGATCCAGCCCCGCTCGCGCATGAACTCGAGGTGCTCCATGCTGCCCAGCCACTTCCGGAAATCGGCAGCGACCTGTTGTGGCAGGTAGATGTCCGTGACGAGCGGCTGCTTGGCCTCGCGTGGCCAGGTGCGAAAGTCGCCGTTACGTGTCTCCCACACGCGCTTCCCCATCGTGTGGTCGGGATGCCAGTGCGAGTAGAAGCACGCGTTGATCTCCCCGATGCCCGCACGCTCGAGCTGGAGCTTCGACTCCTCGGGTGTGTCGAAAAGGATGTTCGGCCCGTGCACGAAGGCCGATGGCCCGGTGCGGACGGAGCGGCCCCCGATCTCGCGGGCCTCGACGCACACGCGGCAACGGCAGGCGGGGCGAGGGATCGTCGCCGCACCACCGGAACCCAGGATCTCGACCCTCACCCGATCGAGGCTACCAACGGGCCACCCTGCGCCCGCTCAGCTGAGCACCGATGGGAGCTTCGCGACAACGTCGCTCGCGACGAGTCCTGCCTGGTGTGGCACCGCAGCTGCCGCGAGCCCGTGCGCCGTCGCGGC
>JANOFZ010000271.1:0-2746 GCA_031413935.1 Thermoleophilia bacterium
AGGTTGTCCTTCATCCCGAGCACCTTGGGCCCGAACGCGACGTTCTCGAAGATCGACTTCGGGAACGGGTTCGGCTTCTGGAACACCATTCCGATCAGTCGGCGCACCTCGACCGGATCGACCTCTGATCCGTACAGGTCCATGTCGTGGTAGCGAACGCTGCCCTCGACACGGGCGCCCGGAACGAGATCGTTCATTCGGTTGAAGCACCGGATGAACGTGCTCTTGCCACACCCCGACGGGCCGATGAATGCCGTGACGAAGTTCTTGCGAATCTCGAGGTCGACGTCCTTGAGCGCGACATTGCCGCTGTAGCTGACGCTCAGCTTCCTCACGTCAAAGACGACGCTTGCACCGCGCCCCTCGGCGCTCTCGGTCGAGCCGAGCCCTCCGAGCTTGCTGTTGTCAATGTGTGGTGTCGTCACGCTCGTCAACCCGCGTCGAGTGTTGCGGCTCATTGAATCACGATGGGCCGAGGAGTGGTTGCCAGGTGGTGAAAAACCGGTAAACGGTGCCCGGGGCTAGAACACGCAGCGAATCTCGAGCCCGGCCCCTTTGCCACCGGATGCCTCGACCGTGCCGCCCGCCTGCCCGACGATGTGCTTGACGATCGAGAGACCAAGCCCGGTACCGCGGGAGGCGCGCGCGTGGTCAGCACGGTAGAAACGCTCGAAGAGACGCGCAAGCTCCTCCTCGTTGACGCCGACACCGTCGTCGGTGCCTCGGAGTACGACGTTGTTGCCCTCGCGTTCGATCGCGAGCGTGAACGATGCACCCGGCCCCGCGTACCGGATTGCGTTCTCCGCCAGGTTCTGGCCTATCACCCGCAGCATCCGCGGCCGCATCTCGAGCTCGATCCCCTCGTCGCCCTCGACGGACAGGTTTACGTCGGCTCGCGACGCTCGCTCCTCCAGCTCCGTGACGGCTGCATCGAGCTCGGGGCGCACGGGGACGGGGCCGAGCGAGACGACCCGGCCACCCGATTCGAGCTCCGAGAGGAAGAGCACCTCGTCAATCAGCTCGCTGGCCGACTCGACCTCATTGCGCGCCCGCTCGACGAGCGCGTGGATGTCCTCACCCGGGAGCGTGGCCATCTCGAGCAACGACAACAGCCTGGCGAGCGGGGTGCGCAGCTCGTGCGAGACCGCGGCCGTGAATCCGGTGCGCAGCTCCTCGTACGCGGCCATGTCGCCGACCTCGCTCAGGTAGACAATCCGCTCCCTCCAGCCTCCGGCCTCGTACGGCACGATCAGCGGCACGATCCCGAGATCGCCCGACAGCAGGCCATCCGGGACGCGCTCGCCCTCGATGATCCCCTCGATCGACTGGCGCGCTCGTCGACTCGCGAGTAGAACGACGTCGGCGTCATCGAGGACGATCACGGCCTCGCGGCTTTCTTCGACAAGGGTGCGGCCACGGCGAGAGTCAGGATCCATCTTCACATCGTTCTAACAGATTGCTTGCGTAGGGATTGCACAAGGCACACGGACCCCATAACCCCACAGCATTGGATACGGGAGTCAACATCAACGAAGGAGATCGGTCATGAGGAAGCTCAAGGTCACAGCAGTTGCCGGTTCGCTCGCGGGTCTCGCGCTGTTCGCGTCCGTCGCGGGCGCAGCGCTCATCAAGGGAGACGCCGGGGACAACGTGCTGAACGGCACCCCGCAGGCCGACGTGATCCGGGCCTTTGCCGGCAACGACACGATCACGGCAGGGGACGGGCCAGATCGCGTCCGCGCCGGCAAGGGCGACGACGGCGCGACCGGGGACGCAGGAAACGACGTCGTGCTCGGAGGCGCAGGGAACGACCGGCTCGCCGGAGGCACGGGGAACGACCGTGTCCACGGTGGCTCCGGCGACGACACCGTCTCCGGAAACGAGGACAACGACCGCGTCGGCGGCGGCAGGGGCAACGACCTCGTCAACGGCGATGGTGGCAACGACAACCTGTTCGGCGGCTGGGGCACGGACGAGGTCAACGGTGGAGACGGCAACGACCGGCTCCACGCCCTCGCGCCCGACTTGCAGCGCGACGTTCTCAACTGCGGCGCCGGTCAGGACGTGGCGTTCATCCGAGCCTCGGAGAAGGACCTGACAACGACCGACGGCCAGTGCGAGCGGATCAAGCTCGTTCGAGTGATCACCGAGGATCAGCGGAACGGTGAGAACGCCGAGACGGACAGAGAGGCCGAATAGGCACGGCGCAGCCTTCAGGCGAGAAGCAAGCACAGCCCGAAAAGTCTCGTTCACTACTTCGTTACCATCCGGTAACACCTTGACGGCCCCCGGAACACCGGGGGCCGTCCATCATCTCCACATGGCAACTGTCTTGATCATCGAGGACGACGACGTCATCGCCCAGGGGATGGCGCGTCACCTTCAGGCCGCGGGGTTCGACGCGGTCGGCGTCGCGAACGGGGAGACGGGCCTGGCTCGACTTCGCTTCGAGCGCCCTGATGTCTGCGTGCTCGACCTCATGCTTCCGGGTCTCGACGGCTGGAAGGTGATCGAGCAGGCGCGCAGCGAGGGCATCGGCACGCCGATCGTCGTCGTCTCTGCCCGAGGCACGGAGCACGACCGGGTGCACGCGCTCGAGATCGGTGCCGACGACTATCTCGTGAAGCCGTTCTCGATGAAGGAGCTGACCGCGCGCGTCGGCGCGGCAGCCCGACGCGGTACGCGTGCGCAGGATCCACGTCGCGGCGACGAGATCGTGATCGCCGAGCTCCGCCTCGATACAAAG
>JANOFZ010000272.1:0-1689 GCA_031413935.1 Thermoleophilia bacterium
GATCGACGTCGACGTCGCGCCACGCATTCGCGAGCGTCGGCTCGGCGTTCGGATCGTGGGTGGCGAGGACGCCGTCACCACGGCCGCCCTCGCCGCCCTGGACGAGCCTGTCGTCACGACTGACGCTGTCGCGATCGCGCACCTCGTGTCAGGCGCGGCACCGAACGCCGGCTGGTCGACGCTCGTCCTCGATGCTCATGCCGAGGGATGGACGGCAGTAGGTCCAGCGATCGTTCCCGCAAACCGCGACCCGGAGCTTGGCCCCTGGAACGTCGATGGGGGCCGCAATCCCCGCTTCTCGCTCCCACTGCTCCTGCCCTCGCTTCTCGCCGGCGTGGAACCGACGGAGCACCTCGGCTTGCCGTCGTATCAGGGCCCTGACGCGCTCTTCGAGGGTCGAGCCTCGATCACACTTCCGCCGCAATCCGGTCGTCGACGGCGTTGAAGACGACGGCGCCGAGGACGAGCGCGACAATGGTCTCGACGACGAGATAGACGAGGTTGGCGGTCGAGGGCACCTCCCCGAGGAAGAGCGGCGCCCGGAAGCACTCGACGACGGGCGTCAGGGGGTTGCCCCACTGGAGCAGGTCGAGCAGCCACGGGTGATCGGCCGCACCCGGGAGCTGATCGAGGCTGTAGAGGATCGGCGTCAGGAAGAACAGCGGCAGGAGAAGCGCGGCGACGACGAACTCGATGTCGCGGTAGATCGCGTTCGCGGATGCAACGGCGAGCGACAGGCCCGAGACGAAGCCAACGATTACAACGGCGATCGGAATCACGAGCCACGCGGTCGCGCGGGAATCGGGGAGCACGATCATCGCGAGCACGAAGACGATCCCGGTCATCACGGCGAAGGCGACGAGCTGCGTCGCGACGATCGAGAGCGGGACGAGTTGTCGCGGAAACCGGACCTTGCGGATCAGGCTCGCGTTCTCGAGCAGGCTCCGGGCAGACGACTGGAGGGACGTCGCGAAGAAGACCCACGGCGGCAGACCGCAGAGGAGAAACAGCCAGTAGTTGTCAACGTCAGTGGTGGGCGACTTCCACATCACCGAGAAGACGACGAGGTAGACGAGCATCAACGTCACCGGCAGCGCGAGCGTCCAGAAGAGACCGAGCACCGAGCCCTTGTACTTCGCCCGGAGATCCCGCTGAAACAGGCTCGCAAAGAGCTCGCGATAGCGAATCAGGTCGGTGTAGACGGCCACCGCCGGATTGTACGGGGGATGTTGGCGGAGGCCGTGTCCGCCCACCCAAGCCTCTAGTCTTCCCGTCGATGAGATCATCGTCCTCACCTCTCCTGCCGTGAACCTCCTCGTCGCGATCGCGGCAGCACCGCTCGCGTTTCTCACCATCGCCGGACTGCTGCACTGGCCGCGCGCCCTGGCCCGGTTCGGAGCCGATCCACGCCCCGATCGCTGGCATACGAGCCTGACACCGGCATTCGGGGGCATCGGCATCTTCGTCGGCTTCGTTGCCACCGTCGCGGTGGCAACTACGCTCGGCCCCGTCGGGATTCCCGGCGAGCTGTTCGCGGTGGTCGCCGGCGGCGCGATCGTGTTCGCGTTCGGCCTCCTCGACGACATCGTCCAGCTCCACCCCGCAGCCAAGCTGGGAGCCCAGGTCGCGGCAGCGATCATCGTGCTGCAGAGCTCGATCTCGGTCGAGTTCGTCTCGAGCTCGACTCTC
>JANOFZ010000273.1:0-4066 GCA_031413935.1 Thermoleophilia bacterium
TCGCTCGCGACGGCGCGAACCAGACCGAATGAGAACGCCATCCCCGCGAGCACCACCAACACGGTGAGCACGGCGAGGAGACGCAGCTTCCGAATCCGGCCCCGCTTCCGCGGGACCTTCATGCTTCGACGCAGCCGCAAGATGCGTATTCTAGCGGTGAGGGCAACCGCGATGAAGAAAGCGTACCGCGGCTGCCCACACCGCAATCTCCTGCTCGCTTCGCGAGATCCTAAAGGGGCCGGCCCGCCGGCCCGTCATGGAAGGATGGCTCCTGCAGCCTGCAATCAATGGGGGTCAACCAGGCGCGAGCAGGGCCAGAATGACGTCGCCGTATCGCTCGATGCGTGCCGGCCCGAATCCCTTGACCGCGGCGAGCTCGTGGGGTGTCCCGGGTCTCGTTGCAGCGAGCTCGCGAAGCGTGGCGTCCGGAAAAACGACGTAGGCAGGCACGCCGTCGGCCTGCGATCGCTCTCGTCTCCAGACGCGGAGTTTCCCGACGGTCGCATCGTCGACGGGGCCAGAGGTCTTTGGGCCCAGTGAGGGAACCGTGGCACCCGGCTCGGCGCGGAGCACGCGATAGCCATCTTCCGTCTCGAACTCGACCAACGCTCCGGCAGCGACGAGCGCAGTGATCCACCGCTTGACCTCGGCGTCCGACGCCGCCTCGAGAAGCCCGAAGGCCGCCGACGCACGCGCAGACGGGGGCGCCGAGACGGAGCCACGCAGCATCGCGACGAGCGAGCGCCGCCCGAGCGGCCACGTGAGTCGCGCGACGGCAGTCACGATCACGCCCGCCACGTCACCGGGAAGCGGCGTCGACGCGCGATGGATCGCCCGGGCACGGGGCGGGTCGCACACGTCGCAGACGCCACAGGGCGGCGCGAATGACTCGCCGAAGTGCTCGGCGACCTGAGCGTGGCGGCATCGGCTGCTCTCCGCAAAGGAGATGATGCGCTCGACGCGCGCCGTCGCCTCACGGCTGTACCGCTCCAATAGTTCGTCCACGACGGCGCCGGCGTCGCGACCGACCGCCGGGAGCTCGATCTGCATCATCCGGCCGGCGTCGTACCCACGACGCACGATGCCCGCCTGCTCGAGCATCCCGATCAGCACGCGCGGGTCGTGGTCGCCGGATGGGAGCTGCGCCGGGTCGACCTTGCCGGCGTGGTCGCGCACGGCCCGGTAGATGCTGCGAAGATCGTCCGGCGCGGGGATGTCGCCCACTGCGAAGCGGCGCACCGCAGTCGCGTCGGAGGGGCTCGCGAGGAGCAACGTGGCGCTCGGCTCACCGTCACGACCGCCTCGGCCGACCATCTGGACGTAGCTCTCGAGCGAGTCCGGGTAGTTGAAGAGGCACACGAACCGAACATCGGGCTTGTCGATTCCCATCCCGAACGCCGTCGTCGCGACGACGCCCCGGATGCGCCCGTTGATGAAATCGTCCTGGACGCGCGATCGTTCATCCGCCTCGAGGCCTGCGTGGTAGTGCTCCAGCGCGAGACCGTGGCCGCGCAACGTGCGCGCGACCCGCTCGCAGGAGTCGCGGGAGCGCGCGTAGACGATGGCGCTGCCCTCGCCGACGGCGCGAAGCCTCTCCACGAGGATCCTGAGCCGATCCTCGTTCCCTGAGACCGCTTCCACGTCGTAGCGGAGATTCGAGCGGACGACGCTCGTTCGCACGACGGCCATCTCACGACCGAGGGCGCTGGCGATACCGGCAGCGGTCGCCGGCGTGGCGGTAGCCGTCATGCCGAGCACCGACGGCTCACCGAGCGTCTCGAGGGCGCGGCGGATGAAGAGGTAGTCGGGCCGGAAGTCGTGGCCCCACATGCTGACGCAGTGCACCTCGTCGATCACGACGAGGCCGACGCCGATCGAACGAAGTGTTTCCACGAACGCCGCATTCCGCAGCCGCTCGGGAGCCGCGTAGAGGAGCCGCGTCCGCCCGGCTTCGACGTCGCCGAGTCGTCGAGCGGTCTCCTCGGCCTCGAGAGAGGAGTTGACGAACGTCGCGGTTGCCGCGATCTCGGCCGGGAGTTGATCGACCTGATCCTTCATCAGCGCGATCAGTGGTGAGAGGACGAGCGTGGGCTCGGGGCGAAGCATCGCCGCAAGTTGGTAGGTGAGCGACTTGCCGGAGCCCGTCGGCATCAGCGCGAGCGTGTCGCGGCCGTCCACGGCTGCCCGCACGACCTCCTCCTGGCCGGGCCGGAAGTCGGCGAAGCCGAAGAGCTCTTGCAGGCGCGGTCGGAGATCGGTCATGCGAACAAGTGTACGGGGCGACCCGGAACGACTTTGTGTCGATGACGCCAGGCTTCAGCCGTGGCGTCCCTTTCGGTTCACACGGGGTTGGACGCCGCAATCGGCGGCAGCGAAGGCGAGCTTGCTCCGCCGGACTCCTCGATCGTGACTGCGACAACAGCTCCGTCCGGCACGGCCTGAGGGATCGGCACGACCGCCTGGTCGTCCGTCGACGCGAAGGTTCCGGCCGAGACGGGCACCTGACCATCGACGATCCACGCCTGATAGGTCTTGCCGGCAGGTGCAGCCGGGAGGTCGTTGAGGACGAGCACGGCCTCGCCTTCGCCGTCGACAACGAGTCGGCCCGTGCCGGACTGGAGCGCGACGGAGGTCGCGTTCGGGTCGGCAAGCAGCGCGGCGGCATTCTCCTGCGCGGTCAGGGCCGAGCGGGTCGAGTCCAGGTCATTGCTCAGCGAGATCGAGTAGATCCCGAGGCCGATCGCGGCTGCCGCTGCAACGGTGGTGACCGCGGCGAGCACGGGAGAGATGCGTCGGCGCGAGTCGAGCGAAACCACCGTCTGCTTCTCGGCCTGTGCATCGGCGATGATCCTGTCGCGGAGCTCCGGGCTCGGTGCGCGACTCTCCGTCGCGACCGCGAGCGCTCCGGCGACCTCCCAGAACGAGGCGAGCTCTTCCTGACACTGTGGACACTCTGCGAGATGGCGCTCGAACGCATCCCGTTCCTCGGGCTCGAGGGCATCGAGCGCATAGCCGGCGCTCAGTTCGTGGAGTTCGGCGTCCATGACCCTTCCTCGGCTCCGTCGTCGAGAAGCTCACGCAGGCGCGCGAGACCGGCAAACATCCTGCTCTTGATCGTACCGAGTGGCAAACCGAGTCTCTCTGCGAGCTCGGACTGCGAGTAGCCGCCGTAGTAGGCCAGCTCGATCGCTTCGCGCTGTGTGTCCGGCAGCTGCCGGAGCGCTCCCTGGACGCGCTGCCGCTCGAACCCGAGCCACGCTGCGTCTTCCGCGGATTCGCTCGTCGCGGCGTCGCGGGTCGCCTCGTCGAGCGGCTCGGTGCGGCGGCGTTCCTCACGGCGTACGACGTCGACGGCGCGCCGGTGAACGAGTGTGAGGATCCACGTGCTTGCCTTGGCACGCTCGGCTCGAAAGGCGGCAGCGGTACGCCACACGGCCAGAAAGGCGTCCTGGACGGCGTCCTCGGCGAGACGGTCGTCGCGAAGCACACGGAACGCGAGCCCGTAGGCGACGCGGCCGACACGATCGTAGAGCTCGGCCAGCGCGGAGTCGTCGCCGCGGGCGACGAGCGCGACGAGAGCCTCGTCCGAGAGGTGGGCGTGATGCTTTCGCATGGACCAGGAGACCGGCTGGTCGGCCGAGGGTACCACGGTCTTGAACGCGAGTCTCATCGCGGTACTTCGTCGGAAGGAGGTCGTTCGGTTCGGTGCAGGCCGGGATCGAACCGACACGCCGGTGTGCGCGAACCAGTGCCGTTCATTCATCTACCGAAGGAGAACTCGATGAGGAAGGCACTTGGACTTGCGGGCGTTGCGCTCGCAGTCGCCCTCGCCGCAGTGGCTGCGATCTTCACGATCGGCCCTGCTGCAGGATCGGCCTCGAGCCACCGGGAGGCGCCGCTGATCGCGGAAGACCCGTCGGCCGACCTGACCGACCTGTACGCGTTCCGGAGCCCGGACGCGCCGAACACCGTCACGCTGCTCGCGAACGTGATCCCCGGCGAGGACACCGCCGCGGGGCCGAACTGGTACACGTTCTCGCCCGGCGCGCGGTACAACATCAAGATC
>JANOFZ010000274.1:0-5887 GCA_031413935.1 Thermoleophilia bacterium
TCAGATCACGCCGACGACGTGGGGGATCGTCGTCGAGGTGGCGGGGATCGTCGTCCGCCCGGTCGAGTGCCACCACTGGTCGATGGCGACGCTCTCGGACGGTCGCACCGTAATCGGCAACCCGATCGCGTTCATCTTCGAGACCGAGCCCGGCGTCCGGATCTACCACTACGGCGACACGTGCATTTTCGACATGCGCCTGATCGGGGAGCTCTACAAGCCCACCGTGGGGCTGCTCGGGTGCACCCTGCCGCGCGAGCTCTCGTACCTGATCCCCGGGCCCGGGACATTCCTCACGGGCGAGATGGATCCGGATGAGGCGGCCCGCACGGCCGAGATGCTCGGCCTCGAGCTCGCGGTCGCGTGTCACTACCTCGCGCCGAACGAGGATGTCGACCGGTTCGTCGAGCTCGTGCCACAGTACGACACGACCGGTCGTCGCCGCGTCGTCGCGCCGCTCGTCGGCGAGACGCTCGTCGTCGACGGAGACCGCCACTGGATCGAAGGGAAGGACGCCCCGTGAGCCAGGTCGAGAACCTCTACGAGGCCGCCGGCTTCGAGCCCGTTCCGGGTGTGCGCATGAAACCGTTGTTCGGCGACGGCGCCATGCTCAACCTTGTCGATATCGGCGACGGCGCGGGACTCGGAGTGCACGGTCACCCCCACGAGCAGCTCGGCCTCGTGATCGATGGTGAGCTTGCACTCACGATCGACGGCGTCGTGCACCACCTCGGCCCCGGTGATGCGTTCCGGATTCCCGGCGGCGTCGAGCACGAAGCGTGGGCAGTGGGAGGGCCGTGTCGGGTGCTCGACGTGTTCCACCCGGTGCGCGAGGACTACCGGGAGTGGGCGAGGGCATGAGGGAGAACACGGTGCGCCGCACACTCGAGGGCGGCGGTATCTCGATCGGGACGATGGTGTCGGAGTTCGCCACGACCGGCATGGCACGGCTGGCCGCGAGCGCGGGCGCGGAATTCGTGCTCTTCGACATGGAGCACAGCGGTTACTCGATGGGGCACATGCGCTCGACGCTTGCCGCAGCTCGCGCTGCCGACGTGGTGCCATTGCTCCGTGTGCCCGACGGCGACTACGATTTCGTCGCGCGCGCGCTCGACATCGGCGCCCTCGGCGTCATGGTTCCCACGGTGGGGAGCGTCGAGGAGGCGCAGCGGATTGCGGACGCCTCGCGGTACCCGCCGGTTGGCAGGCGCGGGTTCGGGCTCTGGTCCGACGACTGGCACCCTGACGGGGTCGAGGCCACGATCGGGCACGTGAACAACGAGGTGATGACGCTCGTCCAGATCGAGACGGCCGGTGGTCTCGAAGCCGTCGACGGAATCGCCGCGATCGACGGAGTCGACGTGCTCTGGATCGGGCATTTCGATCTCAGCATCTCGCTCGGTGTCGCGGGACAGTTCTCCAGTGAGACGTTTGTCGGTGCCGTCGATCGCATCCTCGAGGCGGGGGCCCGCTGCGGCAAACCGGTGGGGATGGTGTGTGGGTCGGCCGAGGAGGGTAAAGCGCTTCTCGGGCGGGGATTCCGGATGCTCGCCTACTCGATCGACTTCATGCTCTACGAGCAAGCGCTGCGCGCCGGTATTTCCGGTCTTCGCGATGGCGCCTGACGGCTTTCTCGTCGGTGTGTCTGCGGATGCCGGAGGTCCGGACGGCCGTCCGCTCTTCGACCTCGATCTCCTCGACGAGGCTGCGGTGCCGTGGCAATGGATGCCCGGGGAGGGCGAGCTCGCGCCCGCCGACGTTGCCCCGTACGACGCGCTCATCCTCTTCGGCCGCCGTGTAACCGAGGCGACGCTCGTCGGGGTCGACAGGCTGCGGCTTGTCGCTCGCCTCGGGGTCGGTGTCGACAGCGTCGACGTCGAAGCGTGTACCCGAGCCGGAGTGCTCGTCACCATCACCCCCGACGGGGTGCGCCGCCCAATGGCCGCAGGGGCGATGGCGTTCGTTCTCTCGCTGGCCCACCGCCTCCCGGAGATGGACCGGCACGTACGCCGGGGCGGCTGGGAACGGTTTCTTCACATCGGTCTCGGGCTCGAGGGTCGCACGCTCGGCATCGTCGGCCTCGGGAATGTCGGTCACGAGCTGGCGACGCTGGCTGCGCCGTTCGGTTTGCGGATTATCGCTACCGACCCGTTCGTCACCGAAACGCGGTCGGACGTCGAGCTGCGCACGCTCGACGAGCTCCTCGGGGCCTCCGACTTCGTCGTTGTCACGTGTCCACTGACCGACGGCACTCGCAATCTGATCGGGGCGGCGCAGCTTGCCCGGATGAAGCCGACCGCGTACCTCGTGAACGTCGCCCGCGGCCCGATCGTCGATGAGGCGGCGCTCGTCGAGGCGCTTCGTGAGGGCGTGATCGCCGGAGCCGCGCTTGACGTGTTCGACCCCGAGCCTGTGCGCACCGATAGCGCCCTGCTCTCGCTCGAGAACGTTATCCTCGCGCCCCACGCGGTCGGGCTGACCGACGAGCTCTTCCGGCTCAGTGGACGCAGCGTCTCACGCGCTGCGATCGCCATTCGGGACGGTCGGACGCCCGAGTGGGCGATCAACCCCGAGGCGTCCACCTCGTGGGCTTCCGGGGTCTGACTCACACGCGTCTCGAGCCGCTCTAGGAGACCTCGCGTACCGGATCGCGCGGGCTCACTGTCACTCCGAGGCCCGGCTCTCCGTTGAGTCGCACCGCACCGTCGACCGCGAGCGGCTCTCCCTCGAACAGCCAGTGCGGCAGCTCGTTGCCGACCTCGATCGCGCGCGGGGGGAAATACTCGGCCAGAGAACAGGCCGATTGGCTCGTGACGACGTGGTAGTTGTGCACCTGCCCGGCGTGGGGGACGACAGACAGGCCGGACGCCTCTGCCAGAGCGCAGATCTTCACCGCTTGCGTGATCCCGCCGACACGGTTCGTGTCGAACTGGAGGATTCGCGCGGCCCCATACCGCACGATGTCGGCGAAGCCCCGTAGCGTGAACTCGTGCTCGCCGTGCGCGATCGGAATCGGGCTCCATCGCGTGAGCGCCGCGTATCCCTCGAGATCATCCGGGATCAGCGGCTCCTCCAGCCAGCGGAGGTCGAACGGCTCGAGGCGTCGCACCATCGCGCGCGCATAGTCGAGATCCCAGCCCATGTACGCGTCCGCCATCAGGTCGCTGTCGTCACCGACCACCTCGCGCACGGCGCGAATCAGGTCGATGTTCGCGCGCATGCCCTTGCGCCCGTCGCGCGGCCCCCAGAGGAACCTCTGCTTGAACGCGGTGAAGCCCTCCTCGACGTAGCGTTGCGCCTCTGCGGCCAGATCGTCGAGGCTGTCCGAGCCGTAGAGGCGGCTTGCGTACACCGGAATCGTCTCGGTGCGTCTGCCCCCGATCAGGTCGTGCACCGGGACCCCGAGAGTCTTGCCGAGTGCGTCCCAGAGTGCGATGTCGACGGCGCTGATCGCCACCATCCCGAGGCCCTTGCGCCCGAACGCCATCGTTCCGCGGTAGAGAAGCTGCCACGTTTCCTGGATATCTGCCAGGGGACGGCCGCGGAGGAGCGGTGCGAGGCGCGTCTCGACGATTGGCCCGATCAGGTCTGCGGCGAGCCCTGCGTTGCCCACCCCGATCACTCCGTTCGACGTCTCGACCTCGACGACGAACCAGCGCGGAAAGGCAAAACCGCGCTCGTCGCGACTCTGATCCCAGCTCCGGAGCGGGTTCGAGTAACGCACACCACCACCCTCGGTAGGGGCCTCGAACAGCCGACAGCGAACGTCCTGGATGGTTCCCGTCTCATTCCTCATTACGTTCCTCGCATTTCGGTTGGGTGGGTGTTCCGGAGCTCATGCGACAGGGCTTCGTCCCGCGCCGCTCGGTCGTGCTCGGGGTTGCCACCGGTGATGGCGATCTCGGCCAGGTCGGGGAGCGCCGACACCGCGGAGAGCTCGGGCACGATGTTCCGGCCTGCTCGATTCCACGTGTCGATCCCACCGAGCGTGATCGCCCGCATCGGCCCGACGTGCCGCCAGCGCCGAGCGAGCCCCTCACACATCACCGTGTCGACGTCCTCGGCGCTCGCGACGCCGTTCTCGACGAGCCAGACGCACTCGCGAACCAGTGCGAACTGGAGGCGGTTCCAGATGAAGCCGGGGACATCCTTGCGCACGACGATCGGCAGCTTGCCGAGCGCCAGGAGCGTCGCGTGGAGGCACGAGACGATGGCGGGATCGGTGTCGCTACCGGAGATGAGCTCAACGGTGGGCATGAGGAGTGGCGGGTTGAGGTAGTGCGTGCCGAGGACGCGCTCGGGGACGCCCACCGCCTTGCCCAGAGCGCTGATCGGGATCGAGGAGGTGTTGGAGGCGAGGATTGCATCGGGCGAGACAGAGGCGACAGCTCGCAGAAGCTGGGTCTTCAGTTCCAGGTCCTCGGGGAGAGATTCGACTGCGAGGTCGCAGGAGAGCACGTCATCGTCGAGCGTGCCGACGCATACGATGCTTCGGCGCGCCGCATCGACAGCTGGGGCTCCAGCGATTCCGTACGTCTCGACGAGTCCGAATGCATCCGCGACGCGCCGCTCGAGCTGTCCGACGTCGCGGGCCACGAGCCTGACGTCGTGACCTCCCAGCGCGTATTCGCAGCCGATCTGCGCTCCCATCAGACCGGCACCGACGATCAGGACGCGGATCTCAGTCCTCCTCTCGAGGCGCACGACGACGACAAAGTGGCATGATGATACTACGGTAGACCACCTAACCTGGAGTGGCATGGGCAGATTGTCGAACACAATGGATAACCGCGTCGCCGTCGTCACGGGAGCAGGCTCCGGGATCGGGGAAGCGGCGGCACGGCTGCTCGCAGAGAAAGGACTCGACGTAGCGCTCGTCGGCAGGAGACGCGAGCGTCTCGACTCGGTGGTCGACGCGATCACGGACGCCGGTGGGCGTGCGTTCGCGGTGCCTGCCGACCTGGGTCAGCCGCAGGCGCCGCGGGAGGTCGTTGATGCCGTGCTCGAAGCGCGCGGCAGGCTCGACGTGATCGTCAACAACGCCGCAACCTACCGCTTGAAACCGATCGCGGAGTTCACCCTCGAGGATTTCGACGACGTCATGGCGACCAACCTTCGCGCTCCCTACTTCCTCGTCCAGGCAGCGCTCCCGGCGCTGCGCGCGTCCCCTGCTCCCGTGGTCGTCAATGTGTCCTCGGCGGCGGCCGTCATGTACCGGCCTCAGCAGACGGTCTACGGGCTCGCCAAGGCGGCGCTCGAGCACATGACGATGAACATGGCCGCCGAGCTCGCGCCCGATCGCATCAGAGTGGCGTGCGTCCGTCCAGGGCCTGTGCTGACGGAGTTCCATCTTGCCGCAGAGGATCCCGAGGAACGGGTGCGCATGCTCGGCACACTCGTCCCGCTCGGACGGATCGGGCAGCCCGAGGACATCGCCCGCTGGATCTGGCATCTGGCAGACGCCGAAGCGGACTGGGTGACGGGCGCCGTTATCTCCGTGGACGGTGGCCGCGTGCTCGGCGCGCCCGAGGTCTGATGTGAAGGTCACCGCGCTTGACACCATCGTTGTCAACGCGCGCCTGCGTAACTGGGTGTTCGTCAAGGTCACAACGGATGAGGGTGTGATCGGGTGGGGTGAGGCGTCGCTCGAGTGGAAGACGCAGGGCGTCGTCGGCGCGATCCGGGATCTCGCCGACATCGTTGTCGGGGAGGACCCCTTCCGCATCGAACATCTCTGGCAGGCGATGTTCCGGCAGCAGTTCTGGAAGGGCGGAGTCGTCACCATGTCCGCGATCAGCGGCATCGACCAGGCACTCCACGACGTCAAGGCGAAGGCGCTCGGCGTGCCGCTCTACGAGCTGATCGGCGGGCGCGTCCGCGACCGCGT
>JANOFZ010000275.1:0-2657 GCA_031413935.1 Thermoleophilia bacterium
GCGCTCGTGACCACGCACGCGCACCGCGACCACGTCGGAGGCGTGCCGGCCGTCCTCCATCGCCTGAGAGTCGGGCGGGTCATCGATCCGATGCAGCCGGGCGTCGGGTTCGACGAGCGTGAGTTGCGCCGGACGGCCCGCCTGCTCGGCGTTCCTCTGGTTCCCGCGCGAGTAGGAAGAACATACGCGCTCGAAAGGCTGCGCATCCGCGTGCTCTGGCCCGACCGCGCAGGATCGCGCGACGAGGATCCACACGTGCACGGCACCGTGCTCCTTGCGAGCTACGGATCGATCGATCTTCTCCTTACAGGTGACTCCGAATCGCCCGTGACTCGATCCCTTCCACTCCGTCAGGTGGAGGTGCTCAAGGTCGCACATCACGGCTCGTCCGACGAGCGACTCGCCGACCTACTGGGCGTTCTGCGGCCACGGATCGCGGTGATCTCCGTGGGTGCTCACAACGACTATGAGCACCCTCGGCCGGACACGCTCGCTGCATTGCACGACCGGGCAGGGCTTGCGGTGTACCGCACGGACGAAAACGGACGGGTCGTGCTCGAGTCCGACGGGACGTCCATGACCGTCCGTACGGATCGTCCAGTACGGTAGGCGCATGAGCGACAAGCCCGCGCTGAAGCCCGCCTATCTCATCTCGGGCAGCGATCGACCCAAGGTCGAACACGCCGTTCATCGCCTTCGCGCGAGGTTCCTCGACGAGTCGGTCGAGATCGTCTCCGCCCTCGAGGTCACGGGTCCGGATGCCGTCACGCTCTGCAACTCCGGCAGCCTCTTCGGTGACTCACGGCTCGTCCTCGTCACCGACATCGACGGGCGCAAGAAGGAAGACAATCGCCCTCCGACGGGAGGCTGGAAGGCCGCCGACATCGAAGCTTGCGTGTCGTACCTCACGGCTCCGGCGCCCGACACAGTGCTCGCCCTGGTAGGTCTCGAGGTGAAGAAGGACGCCGCTATCGCCAAGGCCTGTGCGAAGTGCGGTGACGTGCTCCTGTTCGACGCCGTCAAGCGGGGACGGGTCGCATGGGTGGCCGAGCGGTTCCGTCAGGCGGGTGTCAAGGCGGATCCCGATGCGTGCGCGTTGCTCGTTCAGTACATCGGCGACGAGGATCTCCACGGGCTCGCCAACGAGATCACGAAGATTGCCACGTGGGCCCAGGGTGAGCCGATCGGGGTGGCCGAAGTCGAGCACCTCGTCGCGCCGATCGCCGACGTCGCGCCGTTCGCGCTCACGGATGCCTGGGCCGAGCGTCGCCAGGGGCGACTCCTCGATCTCTGCGAGACGATGTTCGAGCGGTCGGACAAGTCGCGCCGGGACACGGCCCCGAGGCTTGCAGCGACGCTCAACGGGCACCTCTCTCGCATGCGTCAGCTCAAACGTCTGGCCGACGATGGAGTGGCCGCCAGAGACGCCGCGCTCGCCCTCAAGATGCACCCGTTCGCGGGGGAGAAGGCATACCGCCACGCAGAGGGGTTCTCCGACGAGGAGCTCGCGAGCGCGACCGTGAGATTCGCAGAGCTCGATCTCGCCTTGAAGGGCGGCAGCAGGCTCGCGGCCGACGTCGAGCTCCAGAGGGCGCTGATCGCCGTCAGCGCAGAGCCAGGTCATACGTAGGGACACGCCTGTAGCCTCGCCCGGTTATCGCGCTGTGAAGCCTCGAGAGGCTAGGCGGCGGCGGTGGTCGCCACAAGACGTGCTGCCTGGGCCTTCTTACGCCCGGCTGTATTCTTGTGGATCGAACCGTTCGACGCAGACTTGTCGATCAGGCGGACGAGCGCGAGGTGCTCGGTCGCAACGAGATCGGCGTCATCGGCAGCAACGGCTGCTTCGAGCCGCTTCGTCAGCGTCTTGATCGTCGAGCGATAGCGGAGGTTTTCGTCCCGCTGGCGGACGGCGATGAGGACGCGCTTTTTCTGTTGCTGGATGTTCGGCATCGACCCTCGAGCGTAGGAATGCCCGCAGCTGGCGGGCGAGACGATGGTAGCAGAGCTTCGCGGTCGCTCGACCGGCGACGCGAGCGACCGCGGTTCGTGCGAAGGTGACGGGCGTGTCCGCGCCGAATTCGACCGGCATGACCGATGGTGCCGACCCCGGGGAAAGCTCTGCGCCTGACTCTGTGCCCACAGCCGGGCGTCACCGGAAGCTCGCGCGCTCGACGCTGATCTTCTCGGTCGCGACGGGGGTCTCGCGCGTGCTCGGCCTCGTGCGCGAGATGGTCGCCGCGTACTACTTCGGGATCAGCGGCGCGATCAATGCGTTCACGGTCGCGTTTCAGATTCCGAACCTCGTGCGCGCGCTCCTTGCTGACGCGGCCCTCTCGGGCGCGTTCGTCCCGGTCTTCAGCGACCTCCTCGAGAAGGGTGAGCGCAAGCGCGCTTGGCGCGTTGCTTCGACGATCTTCTGGCTCGTCCTACTCGTGCTCGGCGCCTTTACGGCGCTCTTCATCCTCGTTGCACCGCTGCTGATCCGACCGTTCGGTGTCCCGGCTGGCGACTTCGAACTCGCCGTCGGCCTCTCCCGGGTGCTGTTCCCGATCGTCGTCCTGCTCGGGCTGAGCGGCGTCATCGTCGGGATCCTCAACACGTACGACCACTTCACCGTGCCGGCGCTGACGCCGATCGCCTGGAACCTGGCGATCATC
>JANOFZ010000276.1:0-1997 GCA_031413935.1 Thermoleophilia bacterium
CCTTGTCAGCATCCCCGTCGGCCTCGCGCCGGCGACGAAGCCTGCCGCCCGCCAGTCCGACGTGTCGTTCCGACTTCTGCACCGTGAGTGCCTGACCCCGATCAAGCAGAAGCGCTTCTGCCCCAAGCATGACCGCGAGCTCGCCCCCGACGAGATCGTCAAGGGCTGGGAGGCATCGAAGGGCCAGTTCGTGCTGGTCGAAGAAGCAGAGCTCGAGGCGCTCGAGGGCCACGACGACTCACGGTCGATCGAGATCTCGCAGTTCGTGCCCGTGGAGCAGGTTGATCCGATCTGGCGCGATCGCACCTACTTCCTGGTTCCCGGTGCGGCACCCGCGCAGCGGCGGCCGTATCGCCTGTTGCTCGAGGCGATGCGCGAGACGGGCACGGGCGCGCTCGGGCGCTTCGTTCGCACCGGCCGCGAGTCGCTGTGCCTCGTTCGTTCGCGCGGTGATGCACTCGAGCTCGAGACGCTCTTCCTCGGGGAGGACGTGTATTCGGACGCGGAGATCAGTGAGGCCGTCGGGGCGACCGAGGTCAAGAAGCCCGAGCTCGCGCTCGCCCACCAGATCATCGAGAGTCTCGACGCGACCTTCGACCCGGCGACGCTGACGAGCTCCTACCGGCGAGATCTACGCGCGCTCCTCGAGGCAAAGCTGCAGGGCGAGGAGCTCCTCCCCGCCGCCGAGGCCGAGCCGAAGCGCGCACCTGCTGTCGATCTCCTCGAGGCGCTGAAGGCGAGCGTTGCTGCGGCAAAGGTCGGCCGCAACGCCGCACCCAGGCAATCGGCGAAGCCAAGAAAAACGCCTGCGAAGTCGCGGGCTCGCTCAACGGGGTAGCGGCGGATCGCCGCTGCGCCGCGAAGCGCCGTCCCACAGAAGGATCGATGCTTCGCGGCGCGCGCGTACTGGCTCAGGCGTGCTGGACGACGGGGAGGCCGACGGCCTCGAGCTGAACCTGGAAAAGATGCTTGTCGATCTTGCCGTGGTAGATGGGAACACCTTCTTCGATACACAGCTTGATGATCGCGTCACGGTCGATGCCGAGCTCGACCGACAGCTCTTCGGGCGTTAGGTGATTCGCCATTCGTCGCCTCCTTCGGGCATCAAAAAAGCCCGCCGGCGCAAGGCGCGCGGTCGGGCTGAATCGACGCTCGGTTGTCATTGACGGGGGTCAACGGGCCCGCCTCCCAGTATTCACCATGATGGGATCAGAATACTCCAGTCACCCGACGGACGCAATCCTGCTCACTCGCGGGGAAAGAGCGTACCGCGAGCGAGCAGGATTGTTCCTGTTTGCAGATCGAGGGAGCTCCGCCCCTCGATCGCGAAAATCCCTGAAGGGGTCGGCCGGCCGACCGCTCAGAGAGATGCCTGTCGTTAGACGGGGTTGTCGACCTCGAGATAGCGCCACTCGATCGCGAACGTTTCTGCCAGGTGGGCGGCAAGTGCCTGGACGCCGAATCGCTCGGTCGCGTGATGGCCAGCTGCGATCAGGTGGATGCCGAGCTCGCGGGCAGTTGCCAGGTTCGGCTCCTCTGGCTCCCCGGTAAGGAGCGCGTCGAATCCCTCGTGCGCCGCCCGGATCAGGTCGTAGCCGGCCGCGCCGGTGGAGATGGCCAGGCGCTCGATCTGGTCGGATCCGTGAGCGAACACGAGCGGTTCCCGCTCGGTGGCGGTCGCGATCCGTTCTGCCAACTCCGAGACGGTGAGGCCTGGAAGAGCACACGCCAGCCCGACGCTGCCGAAAGGCCCTTCCGGGGTGACTCCGATCCGCTCGGCGAGCTGGGCGGCGTTGCCGAGAGTTGTATGCGCGTCGAGGGCAAGGTGGTAGGCGAGGAGCGAGGCGTTCGCGTCGAAGAGCGCTTCCAGTCGACCACGCTGGCGCGCGTCGATGACGAGCGGCTCGTTGCGCCAGAACAGCCCGTGGTGAACGAGAATCATGTCGGCCCCCTCGGCGCCGGCGCGCTCGAAGAGCTCACGCGAGCTCGAGACGCCG
>JANOFZ010000277.1:0-3149 GCA_031413935.1 Thermoleophilia bacterium
GCGGACGCGCGCCGGGTTGACGACGCCCTCGGCGAGCGAAGTGGCGGCTTCCGCGAGGATCTGAGCCTGGTCCGCCTCGGTCGGCCGCACGGTGGCAGGGTCGCCCTCGAACGGCTCATCGGTCGTGCCGAGCAGGAGCAGCCCGTGCCAGGGGATCGCGAACGAGACACGGCCCTCGGGCAGAGGCGACGTCACTGCCGCATGCCACGGTTCGCTGCAGTCGAGCACGAGGTGGGCGCCCTTCGACAGGCGAACCGTCGTGCCCGCGTCCGGATCCTCGAGACGTCGGATGTGATCGACCCAGGGACCGGTCGCGTTGACGACCGTTCTGGCGGAGATCGCGAAGCGCTCTCCCGAGACGACGTCGAGGACGTCGGCACCGGCGACGACGCCTCCCGCGATCCGAAGGGCCTCGACGCGCGCGTAGTTGAGCCAGGTGCCCCCCAGAATCTCCGCCGTCCGTAATGCGGCGATCACAAGCCTCGCGTCGTCGGTCTGATGATCGTGGTAGGCGACGTACGTGCGCTCCGCGTCGCGGCGAAGGCCAGGCGCCAATGTGTACGCCTCGGCGGGCTCGAGGCGGCCGGTGCGGCCATCTCTGAAACCCGACAGTGCTGCGTAGGCGAACACACCGAGGCGAATCTCCGCGGGACGATGCGGCGTCTCGGGCCCGACCGGCAGGATGAACTGAAGCGGGCGCACGAGATGCGGAGCCACGAGACGGGCATTCCAGCGGCGCTCCCGGTGGGCCTCCCGAACGAGCTTCACGTCGCCCAGACCGAGGTAGCGCAGGCCACCGTGGACGAGCTTCGAGGAGGCGCTCGACGTCGCACCTGCCGCATCGCCGCCATCGACGAGTGCCACGCGCGCGCCCGCACGCGAGGCCGCCCAGGCCGTCGATGCGCCGAGTGCACCGCCCCCGATCACGAGCAGGTCGAACTTCTCGGCGGCGAGCCGCTCGAGCCGCGCGGATCGCGTCAGGCTTGCTGCAGCCGGGTGGTCGGCGGCTGGAGGAGAACCGCTCAAGCCCAGCTCCGAGACCGATCGACGGCTCGTAGCCAGTCGGCGTACTCGGTCTCGCGGCGCGTGGCATCCCAGGCCGGCTCGACGACCTCGACCGGGCCTCGCAACTCTCGCAACGCGTCCGACCCGTCCCAGAGACCCGCCGCGAGCCCGGCGGCAAAGGCCGCCCCGCGCACGGTCGCCTCGGTGTCGGCGGCCATCTCTACCGGCCGCCCGAGGACGTCTGTTAGTGCCTGGACGAACACGCGGTTCGCGGTCATTCCTCCGTCGATCCGGAGTGCCGCGACCCCGACGTCCGACCTCTGCTCGGCCGAGTCCAGCACCGCCCGGGTCTGGAACGCGATGCTCTCGAGAGCCGCTCGAACGACATGCGCGCGGGTCGAGTGGAGCGTGAGCCCGAGGATCGCTCCCCGCGCTGTGGAGTCCCACCAGGGTGCGTAGAGCCCCTGGAAGGCGGGGACGAAGCGGACGCCACCGGAGTCCTCGACCTCCGCGGCGATGCTCGCGGAGGAAACCGGATCGGGAAGCGCCTGCAGCTCGTCCGCAAGCCATGCGATGGCGCGCCCGGCGACCGCCATCGAGCCCTCGACGCAGTACACGGGGGCGCTCCCCGCACTCTGGTACGCGGGGCTGGCGAGGAGACTTGCCCCGGGAGCCGGGCGGGTAGTGCCCGTGTTGACGAGCAGGAATGCTCCGGTGCCATACGTGCACTTTGCCTCGCCGGGCGCGAGGCACGCCTGGCCGACGAGGGCCGCCTGCTGGTCGCCGATCGTCGCGAGCAACGGGAGCGCCGCTCCGAGCGGGCCGTCGGCTCGGGTCAGCGCGATCCCACCTGGCTGGGACGTTGGCACGACCGTAGGAAGCACGGTATGCGGCACCTCGAAGAGCGAGAGCAGCTCGTCCGACCACTCGAGCGTCTCCGTGTCCAGAAGCAGCGTTCGGGAGGCGTTCGTGATGTCGGAGACATGGACGCCACCGTCGGTTGCGCCGGTCAGGTGCCAGGCGAGCCAGCACTCGATCGTGCCGACGGCAAGCTCGCCGCGACCGGAGCGGGCGCGCGCTTCGGGAACCGTGTCGAGTAGCCAGGCGAGCTTCGTGGCCGAGAAGTAGGGCTGGATCGGCAGGCCCGTCAACTCGCGCACGCGGGCCTCCACCCCCGTAGCGACGAGCTCGCCACACCGGTCGGCGGTGCGGGTGTCCTGCCAGACGATCGCGTTCGCGATCGGGAGGCCTGTGGCCCGCTCCCAGACGACGATCGTCTCGCGCTGGTTGGTGATCCCGACCCCTGCGACGCGGTCGATCTCGATCTCGGACAGCACGTCGCGAGCGCAGATGCCAATCGCCTCGAGGATCTCGGTTGGATCGTGCTCTACCAGTCCTGGCTGCGGGTGGTGCTGGCGATGCGGCAACTGCCGCTCGGCGATCCGGCGACCGGCGGTATCGACGAGCACGGCCCGGCTCGAGGTGGTGCCCTGGTCGAGGGCGAGGATGAGATCGGCGGTGATAGTCCCTCCTTGGACGTCACTGGCGACGGTACAGGCTTCGAGGATCTGCGGGCCGTCGCTGCCGGTCGTCGGGGGTGCACCGCGAGTCGATGGACTCACGTACGCTCCCCCCGTGCGCGACCTGAAACCGCTGTTCGACCCACACTCGGTCGCCGTTCTCGGCGCCTCGGACGACCCGACGAAGTGGGGCCAGTGGATCTCGGTCGGCGCTCTGCGCGGCGCGCACCGGCGCGACGTCTGGCTCGTCAACCGCAAGGGCGGTCAGATCCTCGGCCGCGAGGCGTACACCTCGCTCGCCGAACTACCCGGCCCGCCCGATCTCGTCGTCATCTCCCTCCCGGAGTCCGCGTTCGAGCAGGCAATCGATGACTCGCTCGCGGTGGGCGCCAGGGCGATCGTCGCGATCACGGCTGGCCTCGGGGAGATCGACGAGGCGGGCAAGGCACGCGAGGCCGCGGTCGCCGTGCGCGTCCGGGCAGCCGGTGCCGTCATGGTCGGCCCGAATTGCCTTGGCGTCTACGACGCCGCTGCCGAGCTCGACGTTGGCTCCAACAATTTCACGCCGGGATCGATCGGCATCATCTCGCAGAGCGGCAACCTCGCGCTCGAGGTGAGCCTCCT
>JANOFZ010000278.1:0-2268 GCA_031413935.1 Thermoleophilia bacterium
GGGGCCCGTATACGGGGGTTCCTTGCCCCCCGCCCCGCCCTAACGAGTTGTGGGGGGGGCGGGTTTCGCCCCGCGACCCGGTGAGGAGCGCGCACTCGCCGCACGGGGCCTCGACGGAGCCGTGGCGCAACTGCTTACGACGGGCCCCGACCGACTCGTGGGCCGAGGCCCGAAGGTCAACGGCCGGCGCCTCTACCCCCTCGACAAGTTCGGCCACGACCATCTCTGGTGGCTCGACCGCATGGTGCGCACGAGCCGCCCGCTGACGGAGCGGATGACGCTCGTCTGGCACGACTGGTTTGCCACCTCGAACGAGACGGTGGGCTCACAACGATTGATGATCCGGCAGAACAACATGTTCCGTCGCTCGGGTCTCGGCTCGTTCCCGGGGCTCGTCCTGCGGGTGACCGAGAACCCTGCGATGTTGCTGTACCTGAACGGACTCGAGAGCGAGAAGGGGGCGCCGAACGAGAACTACGCGCGCGAGTTGATGGAGCTCTTCACGCTCGGACACGGCTCCGGGTACACCGAGCGGGACGTCAGGGAGCAGGCCCGTGCTCTCACCGGCTTCACGGCGCGCTACAAGAATGGGTACGGCTGGGTCAAGTTCCGCTTCGATCCCAATCGGCACGACGATGCGATGAAGGTCGTCTTCGACAAGGCCGGCCCGTACGGCTGGAAGCAGGCGGTCAAGTTGACGCTCGAGCATCCGGCTCACAAGACGTTCTTCACGCGAAAGCTCTGGGGCTACTTCATCCCCGAGCCGGCCGACGACGAGACGCAGGCGGCGCTCGAGGCGCTCTACATCCAGTCGGGCTACTCGACGAAGCAGGTTCTCGCCGCGATCCTCAAGCACCCGCGCCTCTACGAGGGGCCGCGCATGGTCAAGCCGCCTGCGGTGTATCTCGCCGGGATGCTGCGCACGCTCGGCGACCGCATCTCGACCGAGGACTGGGTGTGGCTCTCGATCCAGGCGGGGCAACTGCTGTTCTACCCGCCGAACGTTTCGGGCTGGAACGACGACCGCTGGCTCGACACCTCGACCTTTCAGGCCCGCTGGAACATGGCCCACCGCGTTCTCAAGAAGCACGCGTACCACCCCGACCACACAAAGCGCGGGGCAGTCCCGGCCGATCCCGCGAAGCTCGTCGACCGGGCAGTGTCGTTCTGGGGCGTTCAGATCTCCGATACGACACGACGCTCTCTCCTGACCTACGCCCAGAAGGCGATGGGTGCCGCCGTCGCCGATGACGACCGACAGAGGAAGTTCCCGCCGATGACACTGAACGCGCTCCGCCACCTCGTTGCCACCTCACCGGAGATGCAGACCTCGTGAACTGCTGCAACGAGTTCTCGCGCTCTACCCTTCTCCGTCGCGCCGTCGCGGAGGCCGGCGATGGGCTGCCCACGATCGAGCCCGGAATGCCGGCCCCGGCCGGAACGGGACTCGACCGCCGCCAGTTCCTCTCCCGCACGCTCGGCACCGCACTGACCGTGTACGGCGCCTCTGCCCTCGGGCCACGTTTGCTCGACGATGGCATCGCCCACGCAGCGGCCACAGCCGGTAAGGGACGCCGCGTGCTCGTCTCGGTCTTTGCGCCCGGTGGCTGGGATTCTCTCTCACTTCTCTATCCCACCGGCGATCCGCGCTACCGCAAGCTACGCGATTCCCTTGCCCTCAAGCCCGACGACGGGCCGCGCTTTCGCTCCGACTCCCGCCTCCACTGGCATCCCTCGTTGAAGCCTCTCGCGCGTCTCCACGCGCGTGGGCGCCTGACCGTCTTCCCGGCGATCGGCTACTCGCATCCGGACCAGTCGCATTTCACCTCGCGCCACTTCTGGGAGGTCGGTGCGCTCGATCCCCAGGCCGGTACGGGCTGGCTCGGACGCCTACTCGACGTGATCGGCACGGAGGACAACGCGATGCAGGGCCTCTCCCTCGACGGTGCACTGCTGCCGTCGCTCGCGACCGCACGCGTACCCGTCGCCACGCTCGCGAGCCCCGGCGACTACCGCTTCGGCTCGCACAACGTCTGGGACGTCCCGGGAGAGCTCCTGAACGATGCGATCGGGTCGCTCGGTGGCCTCGCCGGCGACCCCGACCCGATTCTTGCGCAGGCCGCGCGAACGGTGCAGCAAGCGGACGGACTCCGCCATCAGCTGGGTCGTTTCGTCGGCAAGGACGGCCAGGTGCACATCAACCCGAAAGCGAAGTACCCGGAGACAGACTTCGGCCGCCGCCTCTCCGGGCTCGCGGCGCTCCTCGAC
>JANOFZ010000279.1:0-2585 GCA_031413935.1 Thermoleophilia bacterium
GTCGAGTGGATCAAGGAGGAGCTAGAGGCCGGCTCCTGGAAGGTGATCACCGAGGCCCGTGAGGGCGGTACGGCCGGGATCTTCCGCAAGGACGGCGACATGCGCACCGGCCTGATCGACGAGATCGTGCACGGCGTGCCCCTGGACGACCTCATCTTCGAGGCGCCGACGAAGTCGTCGCAGGCGTGGTTCGTGAAACAGCTCGGGCCGAACGTCAATCTCGGGAACATCCCGCCCGACGAGGTGATCCCGCTCGAGACGCTGCGTCTCGGACTGCGAGGCGACACCCTCAAGGAGATCCTGCTCACAACACCGGAGCGAACGGTCTAGACCTCTAAGATGGACTGGAAGCTCTCACTCGCCGGTCTTCTCATCGGATTGCTCGTCGGTATGACGGGAATGGGTGGGGGCTCCCTGATGACGCCCCTGCTCGTGCTCGTCTTCGGTTTCAAGCCATCGGTTGCGATCGGCACGGACATCGTCCACGGGGCGATCTTCAAGTCTTTCGGGGCGGTTCAGCATCGGCGGCTCGGCCATGTCCACCTGCGCTTGACGGCCTGGATGCTCCTCGGCTCGATCCCGTTCTCGTTCATCGGCGTCGGGCTCGGGTGGTGGCTGACGAAGCGCTACGGCGACGGGTACGAGGACACGGCGAAGATCATTCTCGGGGTCGCGCTCGTCTTCTGCGGCCTCGGGTTTCTCGTCAAGGCATACCTTCACACCGCCTCCGATGACCGGCCGTTCATTCTCGGGCCGCGTGACAAGGTGATCGCTGTCCTCACCGGTGTCGTCGGCGGCTTCGTCGTCGGATTGACGTCTGTAGGCAGCGGCACCGTCTTCGGGCTCGTGATGCTGATCGCATTTCCACTCACTGCCGCGAAGATTGTCGGCACCGACATCTTCCACGCTGCGATTCTCCTCGCCGCCGCAGGCGCGGGGCACCTCGTTGCAGGGAGCGTCGACCTCAGGGCGACCGGATGGCTGCTTATCGGCTCGGTACCGGGCGTGCTGATCGGCGGCAGGTTCACCGTGAAGCTCCCCGATCGGTCGCTCCGGATCGTTCTTGCCGCAACGCTCACGCTTGCCGGGGTCAAGCTCGTCGACCCACCGGGCGCCAACACGATCCTGATCGGGGGTGCCGCGATCGCCGCGGTGGCAGCCGTGGTTGCTCTCGTGCGGTGGTTCGCCGGACGCGGCACGCCACAGGTTGCCGAGGTCGAATCCGGGTGAGCTGGCCATCGAGCCTCCCGGTGATCCGGGTACGAATCGCACGTCCGACGGACAGGCTCGACGAGGTCGTCGAGTTCTACCGCGATGGGGTTGGGCTCGTAGAGCTTGGCCGCTTCGACGGTCACTCGGGGTACGACGGGGTCATGCTCGGGCTTCCCGGCAGCGACTATCACCTCGAGTTCACCTCGCACGAGGACGGCAGCCCCTGCCCGGCCCCGAGCGTCGACAACCTCCTCGTGCTCTACCTCGAGTCGGAGCAGGCAGCCGAGATCGTCGCAGGACGGCTCTCGGATCTCGGGTACCCGGACGTCGAGCCCGAGAACCCGTACTGGGACGGCCGCAGCATCACGATCGCGGACCCCGACGGTTGGCGGGTCGTGCTCGACTGGGGCCTCGCGGAGTCGTAGGGGCTATGCGCAGCCGAGCCTCGGCGAGGCGGAGCGTCGCCCGTCGTCCTGCCACCGAAACGGGCCTCTGCACGCCGATCCAACGTAGAATCTGTCGGCCTTGGCCAGATTTGCGCCAGCCGCGCTCGTCGCGGCGCTGCTTGCTGCCACGGCGCTGGCCTTCGTCTACACCGAATCGCTGAAGCTGACCCCGAGCCCCATCCTCGGGACGCGCGTTCTCCCGAAGGTGATCTCACCCGTCTGCGACTGCCCCACGGACTCTGCGGTGATCGCCTTCCGGCTCCGCAAGGCCGACGTCATCGACGTCGAGATGATCGATGAGGGCGGCAATGTGGTTCGCCATCTCGTGCGGCGCCAGAAGGAGCCTCGCGGTCCTGTCTCGTTCGTCTGGAACGGAAAGAGTGACGTTCGTCTCGCTCTCCCCGAAGGGTCGTACCGGCCGCGTGTGAAGCTCCGGCGGCAGCGTCGCACGATCGTCCTGCCGAACCCGATCCGCATCGACACGACCCCTCCGGTCGTCGCCATGACGCGGCTCTCACCCCGGGTCTTCTCTCCCGATGGAGACGCACGTAGCGATCGCGTCGTCGTTGGATACAGGGTCGACGAGCCGTCCCGTGTCTCGTTGTACGTCGACGGGGAGCGTGCTGTTCTCAAGAAGGGCCGGAAGACCGAGGGCACGATCGACTGGTTCGGGCGCTCGGGAGGCGAGCCCCTGCCGCAGGGCCCGTACGAGCTCCGGCTCGGCGCTGTGGACATCGCCGGGAACGAGGGGCGCAGGACGCGTTCAAAGGTCGTGGTGATCAGGTACGTCGCGCTCGGTCGCACGACCATCGTGGCAACCCCGGGTGGGCGATTCGCCGTTCTCGTGCTCACGGACGCAGCCCGCGTGACCTGGAAGCTCGGTGCTCGCACGGGCGTCGCGCGGCCGGGCACGCTGCGGCTGCGGGC
>JANOFZ010000280.1:0-3684 GCA_031413935.1 Thermoleophilia bacterium
TGCGGGCGAACGGTTCGACGTCGCATTACACGCCTTCGCCCGGAGCGACGACCCTTTGCTGCGGGAGCAGGCCGTCTGGGCTCTCGCCGACCGCCATCCCACCACGGCAGGAATCGAGGCGATTGTGGGAGCCATCGTCGAGGGCGGCCATGCAGCCACGCTTGCGCAGCTCACTGTCGAAAAGTGGGCCACGCTCGATCCAGCCGTGATGCGGACGATCGCCGCCGCGATCGATCACGATGTCGCGAACGATGCCCGCGTGCGCCTCGTCGAGACTGCAACCGTGGCCGACCACCCCGAGCTTGCCTCACTCCTGACGCGACTACTCCGCTCGACCGGCGAACCCGACGCGGTGCGCGCAGCCGCGGCGCGCGGCCTCGCGGCTCGGCCGATCCCCACGCTGCTCGACGATCTCTTCCGCGCAGGGGCTGACGGGGGGGGCGAGCTGCGGTTCGCCTGCGCTCGAGCCCTTCTCGCGATTCGGGCAGCACGCGCAACCGAGGCCGCTGCCGCCCTCGCAACGGGCTCGATGAGCTCGCTTGAGCCGTTCGATCGGCTCCTCGGAGCACTCGTCCGCGGTCGGTCGTCCCGGCCGACTCGCAACGAGCCGGGAATCCATGTCGCGCAGATCTTCATGCAGGGCAGGCTGGACGGTGAGCTGACGAACGCCGGAGCCGGAGACGGTGGTGGAATCTCGACCTTGCTCGTGCATCTCGGAAGAGCACTCGGCGCCGAGCCGGAGATCGCCCGCGTCGTGACGCTCGCGCGGGCGCTCGCCGAGCCCGAAACGGGCTGGCGCCACACGAGGCTGAGCGAGGTCGAGAGCCCCGGAGTTTCGATCGAGCGCGTGCCGTTCGGCCCGGCGGGACCTCTGCCGGCAACGGCCATGTGGGAGCATCGACTCGAGCTCGAGCGTGGGCTCGAGAGAGCCCTGTTAGAGCTTGGCGGTGTCGATATAGCTCACCTGCGCTTTGCCGACGCCGGCTCCTTCGCCGCTGCGCGCGTCTGCAAGCGCCTCGGGATTCCGGTGGCGTTCACGGCTGCGCCCGATCCACATGCGGTGATCCGCGGCGCCGAGCAGCGGGGTGAGATAACCCGCGAGACATTCCCCACCGCGGAGCTGAGCGAGCACTATCTCTTCCGTGCCCAACTCGTGGCGGATCTGCTCGGGCAGGCTGAAGCGGTCGTCGTGCTGCCTCGCCCACGAGCCCGCGCCGCCCTTGCCGACCTGATCGGCACTCCGTTCACCAGGATCGAGAACGCCCGCGTACACACGATCGCGGAAGGGATCTCGCTGAAGGAGATCGACCGGGCGAGCTCCGAGCTCGCACGAGCGGGTCGCGACGGTCGCCTTCCTGCAGTCGCCAACGTGGTGCTCGACCGAATCTCCGACCTCCCACCGCAACGCCACGGCCTGCCGCTGCTCGTCAGCGTTGGTCGCCTCCACCGCGTCAAGGGACTCCCGCTCCTGCTCGAGGCGTGGGCGGGCGACGACGAGCTCCATCGCTCTCTCAACCTCGTCATCGTCGGCGGCACCCTCGAACAGCCGACCCCTGAAGAGCGCATCGTTCTCGGACAGCTCGACGATGTTTGCGCACGCCTCCCGCGTGCCCACGAGGGTCTCGTGTTGCTCGGCCATCGCGCGAATCCTGATGTCGCGGCCGTGCTCCGCATTGCCCGAGCGGGGCTCGGGAGCCTCGTCGCCTCGAACGGCGTCTATGCCTGCGCGAGTCAGAAAGAGGAGTTCGGCGTCGCGCTCCTCGAGGCAATGGCCACGGGCCTCTCCGTCGTCGCGCCGAACGCCGGCGGACCGGCGACCTTCGTCGAGGAGGGGCTCACCGGATCTCTCGCCGACACGTCATCGGTCGAGGATGTGAGGGAGGCGCTGCGGCGCGCAGTTGCCGCCCGCGCTGACGAGCCACGAGCCAGACGCACCGCGAACCTGGTTCGCTCTCGCTACACGATCGAGGCGATGGCCGCCTCGCTCGCAGAGCTCTACGCGGACGTCGTGCAAGTACCAGCGGAGGTGGCGGCTTGACCGTCCTCGTCGTCGTCCCCGACTACGCATCACACTGGTACCCGCTCTCCGCGGTCGCGGACGCACTCCGCCTGCGGGGGCACAGGGTCGTCGTCGCCACAGGGCTAACGCTTGCTCCCCTCATCGCTGCCGACGCGCACGAGTACGTCGAGCTCACCCTTGGATCGGGCAGCAACGGCGGCGTGCGGCCAGCGGGCGCAGATGTCGAGATGGACGCATTTTTCGCCGCGACGCGCGACGGAATGATCGCGACCCTGCGGTACCAGGCAGAGCGACGCCGACACGACCTCCTCTGGGAGCCGAGGGTGGTTGCGAACCGACTCGGGCACATCGTGCAGACGATCGAGCCGGACATGGTTCTCGTCGACCAGCTCGCATTCGGTGCCACCGCGGCGCTGCGCGGCCTTCGGGTGCCGTTCCTCTCGTTCCTGCCCGGGCACCCCTGCCAGCTGCCGGCCAGAGGAGAGGTCTTCGGCTATCCCGGGCTGCGGCCCCCCGCCTTCGCGCCGCCTCCCATTGAGCTCCGGTCGCTCCGGGAGCTCTGTACCGACGTCACCGCGGAGTTCACCGCGACCTACAATGCGGCGGTGACAGCCGTCGATTCGGAAGCCGCCCCGCTGGAAGACGCATTCGCTGCCGGTGGAACTCTCGGGACGATCGTCAACTACCCCGGCGGAATCGGCACCCACGCCGATCGTCTCCCCGACACAATGTTCGTTAGCTCCTGCGTCCGACCGCAGGAGTCCGACTCTTTCTTCAAGAGTCTCGCGCGAGAGAGCAACGCGCGCCCGCGAGTCACGCTACGCAATCTCCTGGCAGGAGCCCCCTGCGGATTCGATCTTCTCCCGTGCGGATTTCGAGAACTTGTCCACGATGACGCGAAGTGACTTCGCGATATCGCCATGTCCGAGGAGCTTGACTCTCATTCCTGCTCGAACCAGTCCCGACTCGCGAAGAAGCCCGACATCGACGATGGTTCCGTCCTCGAATCGATCGAGTGCGGCCACATTCACGACGGCGAACTCCTCTTTGAAGATGTTTGTGAAACCACGTTTCGGCAGCCGTCGATGAAGCGGCATCTGACCGCCCTCGAAGCCTCGCTTGCTCTTGTAGCCGGACCGCGACTTCTGGCCCTTCTCGCCGCGCGCCGACGTCTTTCCATGTCCCGATCCAGGTCCGCGACCCACCCGCTTGCGCGAGTGCTGCGATCCCCGTTTCGGTTTCAGATCATGCAATTCCATGAGCGACTCCCATCATCGATCGGCCGAACAGCGTGCCGGGCTCTATTCCGCAACTTCGAGGAGGTGGGGGATCTTGGCGATCATGCCGCGGATCTCCGGTGAATCCATCTTCTCGACCGTCTGATGCATCTTGCGCAAACCAAGCGCCTTGAGTGTTTCGCGCATCGCAACCGGGCATCCGATTCCGCTGCGCACCTGGCGAATCTTCAAAACCTTTCTGTCCGCAACCGGCGTAGCCATCATTCAGCCTCCACCACCGGTGCGACTGGAGCCGCCTGCGCCACGGTGACGTCTCCGGCCAGACCGCGGAGTCTCCGGTAGTCGATCTCGTTGTGCAGCCGGGCCAGCGCCTCGAACGTGGCCTTCACAACGTTGTGGGGATTGGCCGTTCCGAGCGACTTGGTC
>JANOFZ010000281.1:0-7464 GCA_031413935.1 Thermoleophilia bacterium
GCAGCAATCACGTACAACCTCGTCGTGACCAACAACGGCCCCGACGCGGCGGCGAACGTCAAGGTGGCTGACACGGCACCCGCGGACGTCACGTTCGTGTCGGCGACGACCAGTGCGGGTTCGTGCACCACGGTGGCGAAGGCGCTCGACTGTACGATCGCGAGCCTCGCACCTGGTGCGACGGCTGCGATCACGATCAACGCCACGGTCAACGCGACCGGAACGAAGACGAACGTCGTCATCGTCACGACGGCGACGCCCGAGACGAATCCGAACAACAACACGGCCCAGGCCCAGACGCTGGTCACTGCACCGGTGAAGCCGCCGAAGCCGCCGGTCGTCGTCCCGGCGATCTGCAGCACGCTGGTCGCCAACCCGAAGGTGCTGAAGGCCTCGGGCAAGACGCAGAAGATCAACATCACGGTCAAGAAGGGCAAGAAGGGCGTTGCCGGCGCAACGGTGAAGATCACCGGCGCCGGGATCTCGAAGACGGTGAAGACCGGCAAGAACGGCAAGATCACGGTCACCGTGAAGCCGTCCCAGCCGGGCATCATCAGGGTCGCGATCCAGGGCAAGAACGTCTGCAACACCCAGCGGATCGGCGTGGTCGGCGTCTACGAGCCGCCCGTCACCGGGTAACACCGGCTGCAGGCCGAAACGATGGAAGGACGACGCCCCCGGGAGACCGGGGGCGTCGCCCGTTCTAGCGGCGTTGGCGGCTGGTGGCCCCGTTCTGCAGTTGTTAGAGGTATGTGAAACCCTCGAACGAGGCATGGTTGACCCCCAGAAGGGGCACTACTCTGTGAGCATGAAAGCCCTTGTCCTCGTGGCTGCGATGATCGGACTCGTTGCCGTCCCGGCCGCAGGGGCCGGAGCGGCGGCCACCTCGACGCCGTCCGCGCTCGCAGCGGTGGAGGTCATCGGCTCGGGATCGATCGCGTGGCCGAGCGTTGCCGTTCGCTCGCAACCGAGCCGCTCCGCACCCGTGTTGAAGACCATGACACAGTTCCGCCCCGACTTCCGTCCGCGCACCGTCCTCGCGCTCGCGCAGCGCTCCGACCCGAAGACCGGAAAGCCCACCTGGTACCGGATCACGATCCCGGGACGCCCGAACGGACGCACCGGCTGGATCCCGGCCGGAAGCGTCACCCTGAAGCCGGTCGATCGCTGGCTCGTCATCTACCGAGACGCCCGAAAGTTCGACTTCTACGTCAACGGCAAGGTCGCCCGCTCCGGCAAGATTGCAGTCGGCAAGAAGGGGACCGAGACGCCGACCGGCCTCTTCTACGTGCAGGCCAAGTTCGATCCCTCGTGGGCGGTGCTCGGCGCCTACGCATTCGAGACGAGTGGCTACTCCAAGCTCTCCGACTGGCCCGGAGGCGGCGTCGTCGGCGTCCACGGGACGAACACGCCGGAGCTGATCGGGCAGGCCGTCTCCCACGGGTGCGTCCGGCTCTTCAACAAGGATATTCAGTACCTGCGTTCGGTGGTCTCGGTTGGAACTCCCGTCAAGATCGTTGCTGCATAGGATTTCGGCCGGCCTCGGCGAAATGACGATTCTGATGACCCGAAGCCCCGCAAACATGCTGAAGCCACTGATCGCGATCGTTGTCGCCTGTACCGCACTCCTCGTGCCGACGTCCGGGCTCGCCGTCAGCCAGGCGCCGCCACGGGCCGTCGTCGGCGCCGGGACGATCAACGTGCCGCTGCTCGCCGTGCGCAGTGCTCCGAACAGGAACGCGCGCGTAATCGGCAGGTTGAGCGAGTTTCGACCCCAGGATTACCGCGCCCGCTACGTTCTCGCCATCGGCGCCAAGAAGGGGAAGAAGGGCAAGACGGAGTGGTACAAGATCACCGTGCCGGGCCGCCCGAACGGCCGCACCGGCTGGGTGCAGGCGCCACACGTTGCGATCAAGCCGATCCCGTGGCAGGTCGTCGTCTACCGCGGCTCGCGCGTCGTGCAGGTCTGGAAGAGCCAGGAGCTCGTCTACACCGGCAAGGTTGCGATAGGCGCGCCGGGGACGGAGACGCCGACGGGGCTTTACTACGTCACGGTCCGATTCAAGCCGGTCAAGGTTCCGTTCCTCGGTTCGTTCGCCTTCGAGACGAGCGCCTACTCCAAGCTCTCGGAATGGCCGGGCGGTGGTGTCGTCGGGCTCCACGGGACGACTGCACCGCACCTGCTCGGGCAGGCCGTCTCACACGGCTGCGTGCGCATGTCGAACGAGACCGCGAACTTCCTGCGCGACCGGATTCCGCTCGGCACGCCGATCCGCATTCTCGCCACGTAGCGCGCGTTTGAGGATCTGGGTGAGGCTTCAGCCTCACCCGCCCGCAAAGGCGGTCGAGTCAGGCGCCTGCCTTCCGACTGAAACGCGGGTGAGGCTGAAGCCTTACCCCGTTCCCTACAGGCTGGTGGCCTCGAACGCGTAGGGTGACGGAGCGCCGCCTGACAGCGTGCGCTGCCCACCCGTCGACCCGCTCAGCCGCTTGACGTCGTACCCGCGATCGAGGAACCTGTGGCCGGGAGCAAAAGCTCGCCAGGAGCCGCCGGTCGCTGTCGCGACGCCGACGCCGTCGAAGCGGAATCCGAATCGGTTGCACACGGCACGGTTGCCGTTCCATGACTCCGCCGTGGCGATCGGCCGCCAGCGGTTGGTCGAATTCGTGAGCAGGATCGGCTCGGTGACCGCCTGGCCGTCGAGCCACACCCTCCACCAGTTCGCCTTGCGCGACATCTCGAGGACTGCGACCCTGTGGCTCTCGCCCACCGCGATGCCCTGGAGGAGCGGTACGAAGACCGGGGCCTGGCCGCCCCGCGTGATCTCTGCATAGACCATCGCCGGCGTGTCGGGCATCGAGGCGATTCCAACCTGAAGCCAGAGAGTCTCGCCCCCTGCGCCCTGGCCGGGACCGCCGACGCCGATCCAGCCAGCGACGTGACCCGCCGTAACGCTCGCCTGAACCGTCGGAGTGATCGTTGCCCGAACGCCGTGCGCCACCTTCGTTCCCTGGTGACCTGCGTACGCATACCCCTTCGAGCCATTCGCTCCGGCGCCACACTGCTGGCCGTTTGCCTGTGCTGATGTGCTTCCGGGCCCCGCGGTCGTAGCGCCGAACGCAAGGGCGAGGAACGTGGCAAGAACGAGGAACCGCCGCATGCCAGAGGGATCGGCAGCGGGGGTACCCTGAGGTGATCCCTCGGTTCAGCGATCAGGCCACCCGGGCAGGGGAGGGCGTCCGTGATCAGTCCCTCGATCGGGTCGCTCGGATGGGTGACGGGGCACGATCGAGCAATGCCTCGATCGAGAAGCCGCCCACCCGGGCCAAGAGGCCCTAGAGCTCGAACTCCATGCCGTCGTACGCCCGATCGATGCCGGGCGGCGTGGCGAGCTCAGCCGGGCGATGCGTCAGGAGTAGCCGCTTCGTCCCCGATGCCGCCGCCGCGGCGAGGGCCTCGTCCGCGCTGAGGTGACCGCGCGGCTGGCCGTCGTCGACACCCCGATCAAGGGTTGCCTCACAGACGAAGAGGTCGGTGCCGCGGGCGAGCTCCGCGAGCCGTTCACTCGGGCCGCTGTCACCCGAGTAGGCGATCGAGACGCCATCGACGGAGAGCCTGAATCCGTATGTCTCGAGGGTGTAGTGCGGGAGCCGCATCGGCAGCACCTCGAAGCCGGCAGCCATGAACGGCTCCTCGGGCGCGTACTCGCGAACCGTGAACACGCGGTCGAACATGTCCCTGAACCCGAACCGCTCGCCGAAATCCTCGAGCACGTCGCGGCCGCCTTCGTGCACCCAGAGCTCGGGGCGATTGTCGATCGCGACGCCGGCCCAGCGATACATGGCGCCCCAGACCCAGGGAACGAGATCGCCCCAGTGGTCGAGATGGAAGTGCGTGATCACGATCGCGTCGACGAGCGGCCAGCCGTCGCGCTGACGCAGCCGCCCGAGGACTCCGGGGCCACAGTCGACCAGAAGCCGGCCCGTCGGGCGCTCGAGCAGGTACCCCGAATGCGACCCGCCCGGATTGGGCCAGGCCGGCGAACAGCCGATGACGGAGAATTTCACGACCGTATACTGCCCATGTGGAGCGGAAGATACGCGTAGTCATCGCAAAGCCCGGCCTCGACGGGCATGACCGCGGCGCGAAGATCATCGCGCGCGCCCTGCGCGACGCAGGGATGGAAGTGATCTACACCGGCCTCCATCAGACCCCCGAGCAGATTGTCGAGACGGCGATCCAGGAAGATGCGGACGCCGTTGGCATCTCGATTCTCTCGGGCGCCCACATGACGCTCGTGCCGAGGATCATCGAGGGTTTGCGCGCGCAGGGCGCCGACGACGTGCTCATCGTCGTTGGGGGGACGATCCCGGCCGACGACGCAGCCGAGTTGATCGACGGGGGAGTGTCGGCGATCTTCACGCCGGGAGCCCCGACGAGTGAGATCGTCGAGTTCCTTCGCTCGGCTACTGCTGTCGTGTAGTCGCAGCGCTTCCACAGCGTCGTCGCGGAATCGGCTCGACTCATCCGGGTCGGATCCGGTCGATCGAGAGCGCTCCGGGCTCGCCCGAGCTGACCTCGAGCGTTGCGGGCGCCGGCAACGTGAACGCGACGACTTTCGTCGCCTTGCGGGTGCTCAGGGTGCGCCGCGTCGGTGAGAGGAGCAGATCGACGAGTGATTCGTCGAGGACTGCCTCCACCGGCACTGCCAGCTCGACCGAGCGCGCGGGGATCGTCGTCCAGGCGCCTCCCGGCCAGACGCGGAAACTCGTGACAGAGAGCTCGACGATCCCGCCTCCGGCCGCAGCCACGGTCCCTCTCAGGCCGAGCGTTACAGGCTTCGCAGCGTTCGGCTGCACCGGAAAGAGAAGCCGTCGTGCCTCGTTCAGGTAGGGTCGAGGATTCACGTCGACGCCGTCGTTCGGATGAACCTCGAAGTGGAGGTGGTAGATCCCCTCCGCGTCGCCCGAATCGCCGTTGTACGCGATCAGCTGACCGGCCTTGACACGCGAGCCCGTCTTGAGGCCCTTCGCATAGGCAACGCCCGGAACACACTTGCCGCCGTTGTCACGCTTCGCCGTGAGATCGTTGTTGAGATGGATATAGAGGTAGGTCGTGCCGCTCGCGCCGAAGAGGTAGAGCATGCACCCGGCGCGCGACGAGGTCGTCCACAGCCTGATCTTCCCGTCCTCGGCGGCGACGGCCGGAGAGCGCCACGTCGTCAGGATGTCATTGCCTGCGTGCCGCCCCTGGCCGCGAGGATCGCCCCAGTCATCGAAGTACTTCGCCGCACCGGCGATCGGGAAAATGATCGGCTTCGTGCCGCTGGGCGGGTCGACAGGATCATTCAATGCAAACGAAGCCGATGTGACCGCCAGGCTGAGCGCCAGGAGGAGTGAGAGGAGAAGGGCTCCTCGGGCTGTCATCCGGTGAATTCGCATCCTGGGCAGGGAAACGGACTTCACCGTCTCCGATTCGCGCTCGAAGGGCCGGAGCCTACCAGAGTCCCTCGACACTCTTCCTCTCCCGGCGTCGGGAAAGACCGATCATCTAGTCTCTTGTCGTGAAGATCGCCGTCTGTGTGAAGCAGGTTCCCGACGCAACGTCCGCGCGAAAGCTCGACCCTGCCACCAACCGGCTCGACCGGTCTGGAGAAGGTGCGCTCAACCCCACCGACGTCAACGCCGTCGAGGAGGCACTCCGGATCAAGGAGGCCCACGGAGGCGAGGTCGTCGTCGTGTCGTTCGGGCCGACGAAAGCGCTCGATTCGCTGCGCAAGGCTCTCGCGATGGGCGCTGACCGTGCCGTTCTCGTTACGGACGAGGCAGCCGCCGGCTCCGACCTCGTTGCCACGAGCTACGCGCTCGCAAAGGGCCTCGAGCGGGAGAGCGCCGATCTCGTCCTCTTCGGACAGCAGTCATCGGATTCCGACGGCGCCGTGCTCTGGGCCGCCGTCGCGGACAGGTTGCAACGCCCGATGATCTCCCAGGTGGCCGACCTTCAGGTCGAGGCGTCGTCGGTGACGGGGAAGCGGCAGACGGAGTTCGGCTACGACGTCATCTCGGCGCCGCTGCCGGCGGTCGTCGCCGTCTCGGACGCGATCAACGAGCCGCGTTACCCCTCGTTGAAGGGCATCATGGGCGCCAAATCCAAGCCCGCCGAGACGCTCTCCCTCGCAGATGTCGGAGCCGACGCCGACCGCGTCGGCGCCGCCGGATCGCGGACGAGCGTGCTCGCACTCGCGCCGCCTCCGGCAAAGGGCAACCAGATCAAGATCGAGGACGACGGCTCCGCGGCGGAGCAGCTCGTCGACTGGCTCTCGGAGAGGAAGTTGCTGTGACCACCCTCGTCTTCCTCGAGCATCACGACGGAGCGATCCAGAAGGGCTCGCTCGGCGTCCTCGCACGGGCGCTCGCCGTCGGCGGTGACGTGGCAGGCGTCGTCGTCGGGCACGGCGTTGCCGATGTCGCGGCGGGCGCCGGTGCGTTCGGCGTGGCCACCGTCTACGCCGTCGACGGGCCCGAGTTCGACGCACCGCTCCCGCAGCCGCGCGTCGACGCTCTCGAAGCGGTTGTTGCCGCGTCCGGGGCGTCCAACATCCTCTTTGCTGCCTCCGTCCTCTCGGCCGACGTCGCCGCAGGTCTCTCGGCACGACTCGACGCTGGGCTCAACTGGGACGTCACCGACTTCGCAATCGAGGGAGGCGAGCTCACCGCCAGGCGGCCGGCACTCGGCGACACAGTCCTCGTCACGGTCGGGTGGACGAGCACACCGCGGATCGCACTCGTGCGATCGGGCGCGTTCGAGCCCGTGGAGACGGGAGGCGCAGCGACCGTCCACGACGTCGCCGTGACACTCAGGGACTATTCGACGGCCGCGCGCATGGTCGAGCAGGCTCAGGAGCAGGCGAGCGGCCCTTCGATCGAGGAGGCAGACGTGATCGTTGCCGGAGGCCGTGGTCTCGGCGCGCCCGAGGGGTTCAAGCTGGCGGAGGATCTTGCAGCCGCACTCGGTGGAGCAGTTGCCGCGACGAGAGCCGTGGTCGACGCGGGCTGGTACCCGTATTCCACCCAGGTCGGCCAGACCGGCAAGTCCGTCTCGCCGAAGCTCTACATCGCGCTCGGGATCTCTGGCGCGATCCAGCACAAGGTGGGCATGCAGAACTCCGGTGCGATCGTGGCGATCAACAAGGATCCGAACGCGCCGATCTTCGACTTCGCCGACTTCGGCGTCGTCGGCGACCTGAACGCGGTCGCCCCGAAGCTCGCCGAGCTCGTGCGGGCGCGCAAAGGCTAGAGAGGCGAGCGTGGCCAAGGGCACCTCGGCAACCGCGATTCGGGCCGCGGATTACCCGCCACCCTTCTCGAGCGCCGAGATCATAGGCGCACCGACCGACGCGCCGGACGAGCGCATCGAGGTCGGCGTCCTCATCGTGGGCGGGGGCCCTGCGGGCCTCGCATGCG
>JANOFZ010000282.1:0-4127 GCA_031413935.1 Thermoleophilia bacterium
CCTCGTCGACCAGCTCTCTCTCGCGCACTGGTTCGACCCGCGCCCGTTCCGGGAGGCGACGGGGTGGCGGCCCACAGTCAGCATCGACGAGGGGATGCGGAGACTCGCGGAGTGGTTCGCCCGCCCGGGCGCCTGAACGCAGCGTCCGGGCTGGCGTCGCGCCTACTGCTGGTTGTGCACCTCGAACGTTCGCTCGGCCGGAGGCGCGGCAAAGCCGCCTTCGATCCCTGCCTGCATCGCCGGGACGAGGGTGCCGTCGCGGAAGCTCTCCCAGCTCTCCTGTGAGTCGTGGACGGCAACGATCATCCAGCCGCCCGCGGACGGCCCTGCCGCGTGGAACGTCTGTCCTGTCGGCAGGCTGCCGTCTGCGGGATGGACGGCAGCGATCGATGCTGCGTACTGATCTGCGGTACCTCCTGCGAATTCGTGAACAACGCCGTATGCCATGGTGCTCTCCTAGCCTCGTTGGGGACTTTCGCCCGAGGGTACAGACCGAGTCGTTGAATAACGAACGCTAACGGTGCCCCACCGACGAAACCCGCCCTCGCAGGCGGGTTTCGTCTCGTAAAGCGGAGAGGGAGGGATTTGAACCCTCGACACGCCTAACGACGCGTAACGGTTTTCGAGACCGCCGCATTCGACCGCTCTGCCACCTCTCCTCGGCCGGGAAAGGGTACCCGCACCGGCCAGCCGGCGGCCCGTGAATACGCGGGCGGCTAGTCCGACTCGTCGGCGCGCGCTCCCGTCCCGGGATTGCGCCAGCGCACGTGGGTCGCGCTGCGGCTCTCGAGCGTCGGCATGTTGTCCTTCGGGTGCGATTCGAACCACGCGGCGTAGCGGTTCGCGAGAGGAGCCGCAGTCAACCCGTGAGCCAGGATCGAGAGGCCGATCGTGATCATGATCGTCGTCACGAGGAGGTTTTCGTGCGGCAGGCCACCTTCCTCGATCAGGATCACGGCGAAGACGATCGAGGCGAGTCCTCGAGGCCCGAACCAGCCGAGGAAGCCAACGGTGGGCCTGCGGGCTCCCGTGCCAAGCATCGCCACGGCAACGGGGAGCATCCGGGCGAGCGTCAGGCTGAGCACGGCGTACAGCGCGATCGTCAACGTCACGTCTCCGAGCGCCGGGCCGAACATGACAGCGCCGAAGACGATGAAGGTGGTAGCGCTGAGGACGCCTCCGAGCTCCTCGATGAGGTAGCCGACCTCGCCCCCGTGGCGGCGGCGGATACCGCCGAAGACCATGCCGCCGACGAACGCGGCGATGAAGCCCGATCCACCCATTCCGTCTGCGAGGCTGTACGCGAGTACGGCAGCAGCGACGGGCACCACCTGGAGCCACGTGCCCTCGATGAGCCGTCGTCGGCCTGCGAGCACGACGACACCAGCGGCCAACGTGCCCGCGATGACTCCGCCGAGGATGCCGTATCCGATCTCTTCCACGGCAAGGCGGAACGCCGCGATGTCGCTGACATCGCCGGCCTGCGCCTGCGCAATCGCGAGGACGATGAAGAAGAGCGGCACGCAGATTCCGTCGTTGAGACCGCTCTCGACGTTCAATCCCTGGCGTACACGCGACGGCAGGCGGGGCAGCGTGACGACGGCCTGGCCGAGCGCGGCGTCGGTGGGGGCGAGGATCACCGCGAGAAGCAGCGCTTCAGGCCACGAGAGCGTTCCCAGGAGAACGAGCCCGACGCCGAAGCCGACGAGGAGGGTCAGCGGCAGCCCGAGGCCGAGCAGGCGCGCCGGGATCGACATCTCCTCACGCAGTGCGCGGAGGTCGATCCGCGAGGCGTCTCCGAAGAGAACGAGCGCGAGTGTTGCCTCTGCGAGGAGCTTGACGGCCTCGCCCGAAACTGCGGGATCGACGAGCCCGAGCGTGTCCGCGCCGACGATCAGGCCGATTACCGTGAACACCATCGGTGCCGTGATCGGTGTCCCCTCGAGCCTTCCGGAGACGGCGGCGAAGGCGAGCAGCGCCAGAGCGATGGTGGGCAAGGCCCAGGTCACGGGTCGAGCCTACCGTGCACCCACGAGAACGCTGAGGTATGGAGAGAGAGTCGCCGTTATACGCCTCAATTGACCAGATCTATACGCACACATTCAACGAGGAAGGCATAAAAGTGAAGGAAAGAGTGCTATACTCTCTGCATGGGAGCAACGAACGACCGCACGATCAAGAGGACGAGCATCGATCTTGACGTCGGGGAACTCGAGCGAGCCAAGGAAATACTCGGCACCCGGACAACGCGGGACACGATCAATACCGCGCTGCGGACCGTCAATCGTCAGGCGGCGCTCGCCCGGGCCGCGGAGTTGGTCGATCAGGGCGCATTCGACATCCTCGATCCGGGAGAGTTGACCGCGCTCAAGCACGCGCGCGTGGAAGGCTGATTGGTGCGCTACCTTGCCGACACGTCCATCTGGGCGTGGGCGAAGAAGCCGCAGAGACCCGACATCAGAGAGCGGCTCGTTCGCCGTATCGCGGCCGACGAGGTTGTCACGTGTGTTCCGGTCGCGCTCGAGGTGATGCACGCGCCCGATACGAGCAAGAAGTACGAGACGCAGTTCAGGGCGCTGCTGGAACCGCTCGACTGGTTGCCGCTGACGGAGGAAACGAGCCGGCGCGCGATCGAGGTGCAACGCCTGTTGGCCGCCAGATCGAATGGCGCCCATCGCCGTCCTCCTGCTGACTTTCTGATCGCGGCGATTGCCGAGCTCCACCCCGACGTCGTCCTCTGGTGCTTCGACAGGGACTATCGAATGATCGCCGATCTCACCGGCCAACTCCTCGAAGAGGAGGCGTCGACGGGCCCAGGGCACTAGTCCCTCGTCCGGGAACGGAGAAGGAGGGATTCGAACCCTCGATCAGGGTTGCCCCCGATACTGCCTTAGCAGGGCAGCGCCTTCAGCCACTCGGCCACTTCTCCCGGTTGCGAGAGGATATCGGACACGATGGTCGATCCAGTACAGGATGCGGCGAAGCGCCTGGTCGGGCTGAACCGTGTGGCTTGACGAACCGAACCCGGGAGACAGGCTGAAGCCTGTCACCGTGCTCAGTCGTGGATGCGGCCGATCAGCTCCGAGCGCTTCAGCACCTTGACCTCGATCCCGCCGAGGCGCACGTCGAACCCGGCCTCATGCGGGTACAGCACCTTGTCGCCGCGCTCGATCCCGTTCGGTTCCGAGCCGACGGCCGTGACGATCCCGGTGCGCACGGCGACCGTGGAAAGGGCCGACGCCGGGAGGATTAGCCCCGCGCGCGTCTCGGTCTCGTCGCTGACGGGCTGGATGACGATGTACTCGTCGAGCGGCTCGAGCGACGAATCGATGTTCTTCGACTGATCCAACACAGGTAAATCATAGGCCAGAGATCGGCCTGGTGCACCGTCCCCGAACCTTCCATCGAAACCCGTAGGGGAGATGGCGCAGCCTCTCCCGGGACAGGTCACGGCGGCCACGTGCCTCAGGGGCCAACAGGCGTAACGTTCTCAAGACACGGTGCTAGAGGCGGCCGGCGTCCACGATCCGCTGCAGGAACTGCTGCGTGCGTTCCTCGCGCGGAGCGCTGAAGATCTGCCGCGGCGTCCCATCTTCCAGAATGACACCCGCGTCGAGGAAGCACACCCGGTTCGCAATATCCCGCGCGAATCCCATCTCGTGGGTCGCGATGATCATCGTCATGCCACCCGCTGCGAGCTCGCGGATCACGTCGAGCACCTCGGCGACGAGCTCGGGGTCGAGTGCGCTCGTGACCTCGTCGAGGAGCAGGAGTTCCGGCTGCATCGCGAGCGCTCGCACGATCGCCACACGCTGCTGCTGGCCGCCGGAGAGGCGATCGGGGTACTCGCCGGTCTTGTCGGCGAGACCGAAGCGCCGCAGCAACTCGGATGCCGTCTCGTTCGCCATGCTGCGCGACTGCTTCAACGCCTTGCGCGGGGCGAGCGTCACGTTCTCGAGCACGGTCATATGGGGGAAGAGGTTGTACGACTGGAAGACGATCCCGATCTTTCGCCGAATCGCGTTCAGGTCGACATTTCGTGCCGTGATTTCGACATCGCCGACGAAGATCCGCCCGGCCTGGATCGGCTCGAGGAGGTTGACGCATCTCAGCAGCGTCGACTTGCC
>JANOFZ010000283.1:0-12990 GCA_031413935.1 Thermoleophilia bacterium
ACCGAGCAGCACGGGCATTGCCGGCTCGGCGAGCGCGTTCGCCGGCACTGTCCACAGCGGGATGGTGCCGAACTGAAGCCAAAGAATGGGTGCGGTCACGAGCCCACACGCCGTGGAGATACCGACCACCTCGACGAGCCATCGTGGCACCGGGTACCCCTCGTAGAGCGGCCGCAGGCGGGGCATGGCAATGAAGATCGCCGCGACCGCGGCGAACGACAGCTGGAAGCCGGGCTCGAGGAGCGATCGCGGCGTCCAGGCGAGGAGCACGACCGCGCCCACCGCCATCGTGTGCCACCGATCGCTCGGGCGCGAAAGGAGCCATGCCGCGGAGGCAAGGCAGCCTGCCACCGCTGCACGCACCACCGAGGGTTGCCACCCAACGGCGAGGGCGTACGCGAGAATCGCGACGATCGCGAGCGAGTGACCAACGGCCCGCGGGAGACCGATCACGTACGCCAGCCCGAGAACCCCGAAGCCGATGAAGACGATGTTCTGTCCCGAGACGGCGAGCAGGTGGTAGAGGCCCGACGCCTTGAATGCATCGCGAAGCTCCGGGTCGATGCCTTCATCTGCCCCGAGCACAACCCCGGTCACGAGCGACCGACGCTCCCCCGAGGTTCCCAGCGCGAGCGCATTCGCGATTGCCGTGCGCAGCCGGTCGCCGACGCCTCCGATCCCGCCCCGCCGGCCGACGATCTGCCAGGAGCCGCTCGCATGGAGAACGACGTGGATTCCCCTTCGTTCGAGCCAGCCTCGCTCGTCGAAGCCGGTCTCGGGCCCTCGCGGGGCGACCGGGCGCGCTCGGAGCTCGAGCACGGCCCCCTGAGGAGGAGCCCGGCCGGCGGGCAGCTCCAGGAGAACACGCTCCCGCAGAGCGATGCCGTCGAAGCGCCGCACCTCGGCGACGACTCTGACCGCGAACGGCGAACGGGATGCCGCCCCGGTGACGACAACCTGCGCGCTCGCCGGCTGCCCGACTCGTGCAACAAGGAGGCTTCGATCGAGCTCGTGCAGGCGAAGTCCACCCCACCACAGTCCAGCCGCAGCGAGAGCCAGGGCCGCGAAGCCGAGTCGTACCGGCGCAGGGAGACCACACGAGGCTACGATCGCCGCCACGCCTGCGACGACACCCGCGGGGCGTGAAAGTGAGAACCAGTTAGCCACCGACAGACCCAGAGCGAGCGCGGCCAGCAGGAGCGCCGGCCAGCCGCGGTCGAGGGCATGGCGGACGTCCATCATGGCGTGACGAGCTCGCGGAGTTGCTCGACCCGTGCCGGGCCGATCCCCGGGATCGCGTCGAGGTCATCGACGGAGCGCAGCGGCCCATGGGACTGGCGCCAGTCGACGATCTTCTGCGCCGTAACAGGCCCGATCCCCGGTAGCTCGTCGAGCTGATCCAGGGTTGCGCTCGCAAGACTCACCTTGCCCCCACCCGCTGAGGCGGCGCCAACGCCAGTGAACCCCGCCGCGACGCGAACGGGAACGATCACCTGCTGCCCATCCGCCACAGGGGCTGCCAGGTTCACGAGAGCGAGGTCGGCGCGTCGGGTCGGGCCGCCCGCCCGCTCGACTGCGTCGGCAACCCTCGCCCCTTCTGGCAGCCGGACGAGCCCGGCGCTACGCACGGCGCCAACGACGTACACGACGAGCTTCGGTGCGGCGACAACCCCGTCGGTCGACTCCACCTGGTCGAACGCGGCAGCCTGTGATGCGGGTGCCCGCGCCGTCCCTTCGCCTGCGAGACGCTTCCCGACAAGACCGAGGACGCAGAGGGAGACGACGAGCAGGATCGCGGTGTGCCGACGAGGCAGTTTCTCGAAGATCATGTCTTCAATAATGACAACGAAAGTGTGGCGGATTCGTGCCAGATGTGAGCCAGATCCGTGACGAGCTCCCCACAAGAGGGAAAGAAAGACTTGCTTTGACGAACACCTGTTCGCTAGGATCTGGAGCCGCCCACCTGCCGAGCAATCGCCCAAGGAGGAGCATGCGCCGCTACGCGACCGCGCCGTTGTCGACGTTCGAGGATCTGTTCGACCGTGCCAAAGACGGCACGATCACGGTCGATTCCGCCGTCTACCCGGCCGTGTGCGCCGTGAGCTCGGGCGAGGTGACCTTCGCGCTCGGTCGCACGGGAGCAATGATCACACACGTCCGACCCGGGGCCTGCAACTCGGAGGAGTTCCGCCTACGGCTTCTGTTCGAGACCGGGGCTTGCGTCTTCTCCTCGCCGCAGGATCTCGGCCACTTCTGCAACGGTCCCCTCGCAGCCGCTTTCGAGATCGAGCCGGACGAGCCGATCGAGGCCCCACGTCCCATCAGCATGCCTCCGGTCGGCGTGCACGGGATCGAGCCGGGCCCGACGCCGATCGATCTCCTTGCCGATCTCGGAGCAGGTGCCGCCGCAGCAGGAGCTGCCTCGTCGGCTACGAGCACGACGCCGGACAGCGGCGCAACGCGGGCAGACGATCCTGCCCCGCCGACCGACGACCCGATCCAACTCCTACTCCCGCACCGCCGAGTGCTCACCGCCGCCGCCCTGGCCACGGAGCTTGCCCGCAGGATCCACGGCCAGGAGCCGGCGCTCGAGCGCGTCGCAAGCGTAACGGTGGCACAGGTGACGAAGAGGTACCCCGCACGGCCGGGCTCGGTGATGCTCATCGGGCCGACGGGGGTCGGAAAGACATCGACGATCGAGGCGCTCCCGAGCGCTCTCCATGCGCTCGACTACGCCGGCGCCCACGTGTTCCGGATCGACTGTGGCGAGCTCACCGACTCCATCCAGGTCACCCGCCTTCTCGGCTCGCCTCCGGGTTACAGCGGCCACGCCGAGACGACCCCGTTGATCGCCGCGATCTCGAAGCCCGGCTGCATCCTGCTCGTCGACGAGCTCGACAAGGCGCACGACGACGTTCTCGATCTCCTCCTCGGGCTCCTCGATGCTGGGCGGCTGACGACGCCAGCCGGTCTCATGATCGACGCGAGTCACGTCGTCGTCGCCCTGACCACCAGCGTCTCGAGCGGCCATCTGGCTGAGGCACTCGAGACGACGCCCCTCGAAGACCGGTGGGCAGTGCAGCGCGCCTGCGTGGAGCACCTTCGCTCCTCCGGCATCCCCGCCGAGCTTCTCGCACGCGTTGGGGCATTCGCGTTCTACCGCGAGGTGGTCGGGGAGGTCGCTCGCACCGAGGTCGCTCGCGCAGCGATCACGGCGCTCGGCTGCGAGTACGGGCTCGTCGTCGAGGCGATCGACCCGGTCGTGGTCGAGGTTGTTGAGGACATCGCAAACGACAGCGGCAGTGCCGGCACGCGAGCCGTACAGCATGCGGCCCGCGAGCTACTGGCCGAGGGGTTCGCCGATCTCGCCGGTGACGGCGCGCGCCTTCGCGTTGCGATTGATGCAGGACCGCCCCTCGCAGTTCGAGCCGTGGCGGAGGCGAGCCAGGCCAGGTAGAGGACGTTCGGTGTCCGTCGCGGAACTCTCAGATCACGAGCGAGACGAGCTTGCCGGGCACGACGATCGTCTTCCGGAGCTCCTTTCCATCGATGTGCGCCTGCACGCGCTCGGACGCGAGCGCGAGCGCCAGCAGCTCGTCGTCGCCCATCGAAGCCGCGACGCGGATTCTGTCGCGCACCTTGCCGTTCACCTGCACGACGATCTCGACCTCTTCCTCGACAAGCAGCGCCGGATCGGCCACCGGCCAGGCGCTCTCCCACAGCCTCCCCTCGCCGAGCACGCCCCACAGCTCCTCGGCGACATGCGGCGCATACGGCTGGATCAGCGAAACCACGGTCTCGATCGCGAACCGCGCAGCCGGATCGTCCGGGTGCCGCTGGATCTCGTTGACGAGCTCCATCATCGCGGCGATCGGCGTGTGGAACGAGAAGCGGCGGTCGATGTCGTCGGTCACCTTCGCGATCGTGCGATGCGTCTTCCGCGCGAGCGGGCCGCCGCCGGGATCGCCCGCGACAACGTCGGCCTGTTCATGGGCAATCCTCCAGACGCGGTTGAGAAAGCGCCAGATCCCCTCGAGGCCGTTGTCATGCCAGTCCATGTCCTCATCGGCCGGGCCCATGAAGAGCGTGTACAGCCGTACCGTGTCCGCCCCGTAGTGCTCGACATACTCGAGGGGGTTGATCACGTTGCCCTTCGACTTGGACATCTTGGCGCCGCCCGCCGTGACCATGCCCTGGTTGAACAGGCGCGCGAACGGCTCCCGGAAGGAGCAGAGGCCGAGCTCGTTCATCACCTTCGTGAAGAACCGCGCGTACAGGAGGTGGAGAACCGCGTGCTCGATGCCCCCGATGTACTGGTTGACCGGAAGCCAGTAGTCGGCGATCGCACGGTCGAACGGAAGCTCGGTGTTGGCCGGATCCGTGTAGCGGATGAAGTACCACGAGGAATCGACGAACGTGTCCATCGTGTCGGTCTCGCGCAACGCCGCCTGGCCACAGGTCGGACACGTCGTTGAGACCCATTCCTCGGCGGCCGCGAGTGGCGAGCGACCCTTCGGGGCGACCTCCGTGATGTCGGGAAGCACGACCGGAAGCTGGTCGTCGGGCACAGCGACCTCGCCGCATGCCGAGCAGTGCACGATCGGAATCGGGCAGCCCCAGTAGCGCTGCCGGGAGAACAACCAGTCGCGCAGTCGGTAGCCGATCGTCTCCTCTCCGAGGTCGCGCTCACCGAGCCACGCGACGATCCGTTCCTTCGCCTCAGGGCTCGAGAGCCCATCGAACCCACCCGAGTTGACAAGCACCTCGTTGGCGCCGTGGGCGGAGTAGGCAGTTCCCTCGGGGATCTCCTCACCCTCGGGCACGACAACCGGCCTGATCTCTATGCCATAGCTCTCGGCGAAGGCGTGGTCGCGCTCATCGTGTGCAGGAACGGCCATGATCGCCCCCGTGCCGTAGCCCATCAGGACGTAGTCGGCCACCCAGATCGGGATCGCCTCACCGTTGACGGGATTGATCGCAGATCGCCCGGTGAAGACGCCGTCCTTTTCCTTCGTCTCGCGCTCGACCTCGGAGCGAGCGGAGGTGCGGCGGACATAGTCGAGCACCTCTGCCTCGTGCTCCGAGCCCGCGACGAGCTGCGTGACAAGCGGGTTCTCTGGCGCCAGCACGAAGAAGGTGGCCCCGAACAGCGTGTCGGGCCGTGTCGTGAAGACGGGCAACTCCTCCCCGCTCCCCTCGACGCTGAAGATGACGCGGGCGCCGCGCGAGCGGCCGATCCAGTTTCGCTGCATCGTCAGGACACGGTCGGGCCAATCCTCGAGATCGCCCATCTCATCCAGCAGCGCGTCGGCGTAGTCGGTGATCCGGAAGTACCACTGCGTCAGGATCTTGGCCTCGACCTCCGCGCCACAGCGCTCGCAGCGGCCGTCGACGACCTGCTCGTTGGCGAGCACGGTCTGATCGTTCGGGCACCACTTGACGGGGGCCTCCTTGCGGTAGGCGAGCCCTTTCTCGTAGAACCGCAGGAACAGCCACTGCGTCCAGCGGTAGTAGGCCGGCTCGTGTGTCGATATCTCGCGACCCCAGTCGATCGCCCAGCCCATCCGCTGCATCTGGGTGCGAATCGCGGCGATGTTACGCTCGGTTGTCGGGCGTGGATGCGCACCCTCCTTGATCGCGGCATTCTCGGCGGGAAGGCCGAACGCGTCGTAGCCCATCGGCCGCAGCACCTGGATTCCCTTGCGCCGGCGCATGTGGGTGATCACGTCGCCGATCGTGTAGTTGAGCGTGTGCCCCATGTGGAGATCGCCCGACGGATACGGGAGCATCTCGACGACGTACGACTTCGCGCGATCACCGGTCAACTCAGCCGGCGCGGGGTTCGGGACGTGGAAGGACTGCTCATCAGCCCAGACCTTCTGCCACTTCAGTTCGATCGATTGGGGTTCGTAGCGCTCCATCGTCTCCGTCATGTTCGTCGTCGGGGTACGGAATCCGGGTACAAAAAAGCCTCTCGCGGGAGAGGCTAGGGGAGATCGCTGCGGCTCCCGCCGCACATGTCTCCTGATCTATGGAAGAAGCAGCACCATCCCCCTGAACCCTACCACCGCCGGTTGCTCCCGACCACCTGCTTCGCCCTGCCTCTGCCGGTCCGGGTGAGTACGCTGGAATGAACGACATCCACAACGCAGGGAGAACCGGAAGATGCCGCTCGTCTCGATGCGCCAACTCCTCGACGAAGCTGCCCGCGGCGGCTACGGCGTCGGAGCGTTCAACGTCAACAACATGGAGCAGATCCAGGCGATCATGGAGGCCGCTCGTGAGACCTCCTCGCCGGTGATCATCCAGGCGTCGCGAGGCGCGCGGTCGTACACGAACGATCTCTTCCTCTGGCATCTGATGCAGGCCGCGGTCGAGCTCTATCCGGAGATCCCGGTTTCCCTGCATCTCGATCATGGCAACGAGCCCGAAACGTGCTTCTCGGCCATCGACCTCGGATTTACGAGCGTGATGATGGACGGCTCCCTCGAGGCGGACGGGAAGACGCCCGCGTCGTTCGAGTACAACGTCGCCGTCACGAAGGAGGTCGTCGCGTATGCCCACAGGCGAGGCGCGACGGTCGAAGGTGAGCTCGGCACGCTTGGTGGGATCGAGGACGGACATGGCTCTGGCGAGGTGCACCTGACCGATCCGGACGAGGCCGTGGAGTTTGTGCAGCAAACCGGGGTCGATGCCCTGGCGGTCGCCTTCGGGACATCCCACGGCGCCTACAAGTTCGCGCAGGAGCCCACCGGAGACGTGCTGAAGATGGACTTGATCGAGGAGATCCACCGTCGCCTGCCCGAGACGCACCTCGTGATGCACGGCTCGTCGAGCGTCCCGCCGGAGCTCGTCGCGCAGGTCAACCAGTACGGTGGCGCGCTCAAGCCTGCGTGGGGCGTGCCGGTAAAGGAGATTCAGCTCGGGATCCGGCACGGCGTCCGCAAGATCAACGTCGACACCGACTCCCGCCTCGCGGTCACGGGCGCAATCCGCAAGGTCTTCGCCGAGTCGCCCGAGAAGTTCGACCCGCGCGACTACCTGAAGCCGGCACGCGCAGCGATGCAGGAGCTGATCGCAAAGAGGATGCGCGACTTCGGGCAGGCCGGGCATGCCGGGGACTACACGCCAATCTCGCTCGACGAGATGCGAGCCGGCTACGCAGCGGCGGCCGCAGCGGTCTAGGTCGAGATGAAGGGGGTCGACCACGACGTGCTCGGCCTGTTTCCGGACTCGGCACGGATCGAGGGGGCCGATCTGATGATCGGTGGACTGACGGCCGGGGATCTCGCGGCCGAGTTCGGCACGCCGCTCGTCGTCTACTGCGAGGAGTCGCTCCGCGCCCGTGCGCGGTCGCTCACGGCGGCCGTCGGGGGCGGCCATGTCGCATTCGGAACGAAGGCCTTCTCGAACGTGGCCGTTCTGAGCCTGTTCCGCGAGGAAGGACTCGGGGTCGACGTGGCATCAACGGGCGAGCTGGCCTTCGCCCGCGCCGCCGGCTTCCAGGGCGAAGAGATCATCGTCCACGGCAACAACAAGGACGCGGCCTTGCTCGCCGAAGCCGCAGAAGAGGGTGCGACGGTCGTGCTCGACGCACCCGACGAGGCCGAGCTAGCCGCCGCCGCTGGGATCAGGCAGGTTCTCGTGCGCGTGACCCTCGGCGTCGATGCCGATACGCACGAAGCGATCCGCACCGGCCATCACGGGTCGAAGTTCGGTCTCCCCACCGTCCAGGCCCGATCGCTGATCGAGGACGCGCTCGCTCGGGGCCTCGACGTCCTCGGGCTGCATGTTCACATCGGTTCGCAACTCGCGGACTTCGATGCCCAGGCGGAGACGATCGTTCGGCTCGCCTCGTTCGCGGCCGCGTGTCGCGACGTACTGGGCTGGACTCCGCGAGTCGCGGATCTCGGTGGCGGCTTCGGGATCCGGCACAACATGGAAGAGCACGCCCCCGACGCGGCAGTTCTCGCTGCGAGCGCAGTCGAGACCGCTCGGCTGGCCTTCGCGGAAGCCGGATTGCCCATCCCCGAGATCTGGCTCGAGCCCGGCCGATCGCTCGTCGGCACTGCCGGCGTCACGCTCTACCGGGTCGGCGCGGTCAAGCGGTTGCCGGAACGCACCTGGGTGGCAGTCGACGGAGGCATGTCCGACAACCCGCGGCCGCAACTCTACGAAGCTGTCTACACGGCTGTGTCCGCAGCCCGTGCGGACGAAACGGCAGGGGAGCATGTGAGCATCGCAGGAATGCATTGCGAGTCGGGCGATGTGCTCATCGACGATGTCGCCATTCCGGCCCCGACGCGCGGGGATCTCCTTGCGATCCCGGCCACCGGCGCCTACACGCTCGCGATGGCGTCGAACTACAACGGCGTCACGCGACCGGCGGCCGCCCTCGTTGGCGACGGAGCGGCGAGACTGATCCGGAAGCGCGAGACGATCGACGATCTGCTGCGGGCCGAGGTCTAGAGGCTGATCACGACCACGACGTTCGAGGATGCAGCTGTTCTGGCGCCGGTCTTCCGGGATGCAGCCGGCGTCCTCCGGATCCTGCTGCTCGTCCGTACCGACCGGGGCATTCACGGCGGCCAGATCGGCCTGCCCGGTGGCCGACCAGAGCCGAGCGACAGCGACTTCCTGGCGACGGCATTGCGGGAGACCGAGGAGGAGGTCGGGCTGCCACCCGACAGGGTCGAGGTTCTCGGCAGACTCGACCCGGTCGAGACGAGGGAGACGGGCTTCCGGGTTCATCCGTTCCTCGGTCGCGTTCCTGCCGGGTTCGACTGGAAGCCCCAACCGACGGAGGTTGCAGCGCTTCTCACACCGGCCGTTGCCGAGCTCGGCGATCCCGGGCCCCGCGGACGGTACGCATTCACATCGACCTACTTCTCGACCCCACTCGAGGTCGAGGGAATCGACGTCGAAGGCCATGTGCTCTGGGGGATGACCCTGCGCATGCTCGACGACCTCGTGCCACGGTTGCTCGCCGGCGAGTGGGACGTGTAGGCCTAGAGCGAAACGGATGACTGGCCGGGCGGGAGGACGCAGGGCGACGCCGGTCGGTGTTATCCGGTTCGTTCCCAGACCGACACGTGCTTGCGGCTCTCGCTCGTGAACGGCGAGCGGTCCCAGTCGGCCCAGCGCTCGCGCAGGGTCAGGCCCGCAATGCGAGCCATCAGGTCGAGCTCCGCGGGCCACACGTAGCGGAACGGCACTGAGCCCAGCCCGTTCGTGTAGTGGTGCGAGATCAGACCCTGGTTGGCGACGTCGTACTCGTCGACGCCGACGTGCGTCTCGCTCACGTCGAACGGAACGTAGCGCTCTCCGGGCGGCAGTCGGCGAAGGTCGGGAACCATGACTTCGATGACGAAGTAGCCGACCCACTCGAGATGCCGTGCGACGTTCTCGAAGCACGCGACCTGCGCGTCTTGCGTCGTCAGGTTCATGATCGTGTTGAAAACGAGATAGACGAGTCGGAACGTCCTGTCGACGCGAGTCGTTGCGAAGTCGCCGATCGTGACGCCGATCTCCTCCGCGCCCGGCTTCCCGCGTAGGCGGGCGACCATCGCGTCCGAGAGGTCGATCCCGTGCACGCGCACGCCTCGCCCCGCGAGCGGGACAGCGACGCGTCCGGTGCCGATGCCGAGCTCGAGCGCCGCACCGTCGCCTGCGAGCTCCGAGAGGAAGTCGACCGTTGGGCCGATGGCCTGGGCGCTGAACATCGGCCCCCCGTCGTCGTAGCCCGCCGCGACCTCCTCACCGAAGTAATCCTCCTTCACGGAGGGAGAGTACGCGGCGATCGCAGCAGGTGGAGCACTCAAGGTCAACTGGGATGCTGCCGGGTTCAACTGGTTCAGCGCCAACTTGCGAGTAGCTGCCGCCCTCACTGAACGTGGGTACGACCTTCGTCTCGTTCTCGGAGACGGTAGCCACGACACGAACCACGGCGGCGCGATCCTGCCAAATGCACTCCGCTGGCTCTGGCGACCCGAATCCGAATGACTCACGGCGCGTCACGCCAGGGGGCTCCTGCATCCCGAGTAACACGCCTGAACACAGACGCAGGCGAGCGCTGTCGGACACACGCTGTCCTCCCGCGGTACGTCGCGGCTGGGCGGCGGCGACCCCGGCTAGCATGCCTGGATGCAGCCGGAGCCGTGGGAACAACTGGGCTCCGAGTCGGCGTTCGACGATCCCTATTTCAGGGTGCGGCGTGACACGTTGCGTCTACCGAACGGCCGGATCGTGGACGACTACCTCGTTGGCGACCTCACCGACTACGCGCTCGCCGTTGCCGTGACTCCGGCGAGGCAGGTCGTGCTCGTGCGCCAGTGGAAGCAGGGCGTGCGCCGGATCACCCTTGAGCTGCCGGGTGGCATGATCGACGAGGGCGAGACGCCCGCCGAGGCGGCCGCGCGCGAGTTGCGCGAGGAGACCGGCTTCGTGGCTCCGCTTCTCGAGCACCTCGGCTCGTTCGATGTCGACGCTTCGAAGTCCGCGAACCAGGGGCACGTCTTTCTGGCGGCCGGCGCGGAGCGGCTCCACGAGCCCGAGGCACACGAGATGGAGGCTCCCGAGGTCGTGCTCGCACCACTCTCGAGCCTGACGGAGCTCATCGACAGCGGCGAGGTCTGCGGCGGCGCCTCGGTCGCCGGGTTGCTCCAGGCTCTCCGCCTGCTCGAATAGGAGCCGGCTACCCGGAGCTGCCGTGCCGCCGCCTGAGCTCCTCCTCGACCCGCTCAGGATCGAGCCCTCGAGCTGCGAGCAGGACGTAGCTGTGGAACCAGAGGTCGGCGAGCTCCTCGACGAGGCGCTCGTCAGAGTCGGCGACTGCCGCCAGCGCGACCTCGACCCCCTCCTCCCCGACCTTCTGAGCCGCTGCGGCGACGCCCTGGTCAAGCAACGAGACGACGTAGGAACCTTCCGGGCGCTTCGCCGCACGCTCTGCGACGACGCGCCAGAGCCACGGCGCAAAGCACGACTCGGCACCCGTGTGGCACGCGGGGCCTGCGGGATCGACCCGAAGCAGGATTGCGTCGCCATCACAGTCGTCGCGGATCTCGACGACAACCATCGTGTTCCCCGACGTCGCACCCTTGTGCCAGTACTCCTGGCGGGAGCGGCTCCAGAACCACGCCTCGCCCGACTCACGGGTTCGGCGGAGCGCCTCCTCGTCCATCCAGGCAAGCATGAGCACGCGACCGCTCGCTGCGTCCTGCACGATCGCCGCCGTCAACTCGGGTGTGCTCATGTCCTGACGTTCCATCCCAACTCCTTCAGCTCGATCTTCAACTCGGGTAGCCGCCCGGGTCGCTCGTGGACGATCGAGGCGATGATCGCCGCCTCGGCTCCGACCTCGAACGCCTCGGCAAGGTGACGTGCTTCGCCAGCTCCACCAGATGCGATCACCGGAACCTCGACGGCGGCCGCAACGGCGCGCGTCAGCGGAAGGTCGTAGCCCTCCCGGGTGCCGTCGGCGTCGATCGACGTCACGAGAAGCTCGCCCGCGCCGCGCTCCACCGCCTCGACGGCCCAGTCGACGGCATCACGACCACGCGGGGTCTGGCCGGCATGGGTGACGACCTCACCGGCACGCGCGTCGATGGCGCAGACGACGGCCTGCGATCCGAACTCGTCGGCGAGGGCGGTCAGGATCGAGGGGTCATCGAATGCCGCACGGTTGATCGCGACCTTGTCCGCGCCCGCACGCAGCAGCGAACGTGCGTCGTCGAGGCCGGTAACGCCACCGCCGACCGTGAACGGGATCGTCAGCTCGGCGGAAGCTCGCTCGATCAGGTGGAGGATTGGCCCGCGACCCTCGAGCGTGGCCGTGATGTCGAGAAAGACGAGCTCGTCGGCGCCCAGTTCCGAGTAACGCGTCGCGAGACCGATCGGCTCACCCATCTCGCGCAGGTCGACGAAGTTGACGCCCTTGACGACACGGCCGCCGGCGACGTCGAGACAGGGGATTACGCGCTTCTTGACCATGCCAGCGCGTTCTCGATGACGCGGGCGCCGGCGAGGGCGCTGCGCTCAGGGTGGAACTGGACGCCTGCCACGGCCCCCTGTTGGACTGCTGCGACGATTCGGCCGCCATGGTCGGCCACGGCCACAACGACCCCATCGTCGGTCGGTTGGACGGCGTAGCTGTGGGCGAAGTAAACATCCTCACCGTCGAGACCGTCGACGAGCGCCGCCGACTGGGTGACATCCAGGGTGTTCCAGCCCATGTGGGGCACACGCGCCGCCTGCACCCGGCGAACCGGCCCTTCAAGGATCTCCATCCCGGAGCCACCCTCGTCACTGGCTCCGAAGAGAAGCTGCATACCGACGCAGATGCCGAGTACCGGCCGGCCCTCGGCGACGCGTTCGCGGATCGCATCGTCGAGGCCGTTCGCCTCGAGACCTCTGGCGGCGCTCTCCACGTGTCCGACCCCCGCGATGACCGCAAGCGGTGCCTCGCGAACATCCGCCGGATCGACTGTAATCGACGTCTCCGCTCCAGCACGCTCGAAGGCCGATGCGACCGAGCGGAGATTGCCGGCGCCGTAGTCGGCGAGCACGACCCTCACGCAATTCCCTTTGTCGAGCGGATCCCACCGTCGCCGGGGGCAACCGCCTGACGAAGCGCCTGCCCCAGCGCCTTGAATGCCGCCTCCGCAATGTGGTGATCGTCGGCGCCTGCCGATTCGACATGGACGGTGCAACCCGCCTGCATCGTGAACCTCTCCAACGCATGGGGCAGAAGCGAGACGGCAAGTCCCCCAACCCTGTCTCCCGTGAACGCGAACGAGATCTCCGCGTGTGCGCGCCGGACGAGATCGACTGCGGCCGTGGCGCGCGCCTCGTCCATCGGCACGACGGCCGACCCGTACCGGGTGACGCCCTCGCGCGTGCCGAGGGCCTGTTGAAGCGCGTCTCCGAACGCCGCGAGGACATCCTCGACCGTGTGGTGCTCGTCGACGTCGAGATCTCCGCCGGCAACGCATG
>JANOFZ010000284.1:0-3578 GCA_031413935.1 Thermoleophilia bacterium
CCGGGCGAGAAGTTCGCCGATGCGGATCTGCTCGGCGTGCCGATCAGAGTCACGGTCGGCAAGAAGACACTGGACGACGGGGCAGTCGACGTGCGCATCCGGGCAACCGGCACGGACGACCGCATCCCGCGTGAAACCGTACGCACCTGGATAGAGGAGCTCTAGTGGCAAAGCGTCGCGCATACTCGGACGATGGTCTCGGACCGACGATGGAACACCTGATGACAGAGACCGGTCTTACCTACAGGGCGCTGGCCGAGAAGACGGATCTCTCCGCCGGGTACCTGAATCACATCGTCCACGGCAACCGTCCCGTCCCCTCGAACGACGTTCTCGCGCGTCTCGCCGAGGCGTTCGGCGTCAAACCCGAGCACTTCCGGGAGTACCGTATTCGCGTGATCACCGACAAGCTCGAGCAGATGCCGGAACTCGTGGACAGGCTGTACAAGAAGCTGAACGGTTAGAGCGCGTGGAAGCCTCAGTCCTTGGGCCGCGTGATCACCGCGTCGTCTGCCGGGAAGTAGATCGACTCGTGGTCGTCCTCCCAGCGGACACGGAAGTGCTCATGACCCGCCTCCCCCAGCACCTCGAGGATCTCTGCGTTGCGCGGCGCGTCCCCGACCACGTGACCCGTGATCTGGATTCGATCGCCCACCTCAGCGGGCAGTCCGTGAAGTGTCTTCGACATGATCGTCTCCCTTCCGGTTGTCTGCTTCATCGTTCCAGTGTCTCCCGGAGCCGACATCCGGGCATACACGGATCCTCGCTGCGGCGTTCCCGGGAGCCCGAGCGCGCCCGGGGGAGCGCGTCGGATTCCGTATCCCCGCTAGGATGACGCGGTCGCGGGGCGTGGCGCAGCCTGGTTAGCGCGCTAGTCTGGGGGACTAGAGGTCCCGAGTTCGAATCTCGGCGCCCCGATCAACGGAAGCCCTGCTCATGCGGGGCTTTCGTGTCTCTACGCAACCCCGCTAAGCGGCTCTCCGAGAGGACGACCGGAGCGTTAGCGGCGGGACGGGCCAAGCGGGAGGATCGTCCTGCCGTACTGGTCGTTCCAGATCTGCGCCGTAGCCGTGTAGACCGCGAGGAGGCCTGTCAGGATGCCCTCCCAGCCGGCGATCTCGCCGATCATGTCGCTCCCCGTCCAGTCGCGGATCGCGAGCAGGAGGAACAGGATCGTCAGCGCCGCGAACACCGCCTGCAGAGCGCGGGTCGTGCGCAGCGACCCGACGAACATGATCGCTGTGAAGAGCCCCCAGGAGAGGAGGTACCAGCCCATGGCGCGATCGGAGGGCTCGTCTCCCATTCCCCACCCGGGGAACACGATCAGCGCCACGAGCGAGAACCAGAAGAGGCCATACGAGCAAAATGCGGTCGCGCCAAACTCGTTGCCCTTGCGGAAGTCGATCAGCCCCGCGATCACCTGCGCCAGGCCGCCGTAGAAGACCCCCATCGCAAGAATCATCGAGTTGAGCTCGTAGTAACCGGCGTTATGGATGTTGTGCAGGATCGTCGTCAGTCCGAAGCCCATCAGCCCGAGCGGCGCGGGGTTCGCGGTCGAGTCATGAATCGTGATCTCCGGCACATTGACCATCTGGATGAGAAGTTCGCACGAGCCCATGGTCGAGGCATCCGGGTCAACGCGGATCCCACTCCGCGTACGCCCTGATCGAACACGTTCGCCGAGCGCGACGATCGACGTGGGGCACGCTTGACTTATTCCCCTGTGGAGAGTTGAATGGGCGACCGCGCGTGCCGCTCGCGGCCCGTGAGCCTACTGTCACCAGAGAGGACGACCGTGAGCGCAATAACCAACCCCAGCGAGTTCGTTGACACCACGACCGCGATGGCGCTCGAGGAGAAGGCCAAGCTCCGAAAGCACTTCACGCGGTTCGACATCTACTTCTTCCTCATCTGCACGATCGTCGGCGTCGACACGCTCGGCGTCGTTGCGGCCGAGGGCGCCCAGGGCTTCACCTGGCTGATCCTCCTGGCTGTCCTCTTCTTCGTGCCGTACGCGCTGCTCACGGCCGAGCTCGGCTCCGCCTTCCCGGAGGAGGGGGGATCGTACGTCTGGACGCGACTCGCCTGGGGGCGCCTCGTTGCCGCTGTCAACGCCGTCTTCTACTGGTTCAGCAACCCGATCTGGATCGGCGCCGCGCTTGCGATTCTCACCATTGCGACCGTCAACCAGTTCTTCTTCTCGATCGGCGACGACTCCTGGCTGTTCTACGCCGTTGGCTTCGCGTACATCTGGTTCTCGGTGTACTCCGCCATCCTCTCGTTCGGGATCGGCAAGTGGATTCCGACTGTCGGCGCCTGGGCGCGCATCTTCGTGCTCGGCCTCTTCGTCGTCAGCACCATCATTTACGCCTTCAAGAACGGCCTCAGCTTCCCGAGCGGCGGGGAGTTCAAGCCCACCTACGCGCTCTTCATAGCCCTCGTGCCGGTGCTCTTCTTCAACTACGTCGGCTTCGAGTTGCCGAGCGCGGCCGGCGACGAGATGAAGTCCCCGCAGAAGGACGTGCCGTGGACGATCCTCCGGGCTGCGGCAACTGCGATTCTGCTCTACGGCCTTCCCATCCTCGCCGTCATCGCCGTGCTTCCGAAGGACGAAATCACGGGCGTCGATGGCTTCATGACGGCGATTGCAGCCGTCTTCACCGTCTATGGTGGAGCAGCAAGCGTGATGACCAAGATCGCAGCGTTCGGATTCATCCTCGCCCTCATTTCGAGCGCCTGCACGTGGCTGATGGGCTCAGACCGGAGCCAGGCGGTCGCGTGCTACGACGGCGCTGGACCGCGCATCCTCGGCAGGTTCTCCGCGAAGCTCGGGACACCCGTGAACGTCAACTTCCTCTCGGGCATCATCTCGACGATCGTCTTCGTCGCCGCCGCCAAGATCGCGGGCGGCAATGCCTCCGCGACGTTCGACGTGATGATCGGAATCGTCCTCACCTTCACGGTGATGTCGTACATCGTCATCTTCCCGGCGTTGATCAAGCTGCGCTACAGCCACCCGCATGTCAACCGCCCATACAAGGTACCCGGCGGCATGGTCGGCATCTGGATCTGTGGCCTCCTGACGACCTTCTGGGCCGTCTTCGCCTCGATCGTCGCCATCTTCCCCGGCTTCCTCGACGGCCAGCTCCTGAACGACGCCGGCCTGCCCGAGGACGTCTCGCGGGCGAAGTACACGACGATCGCGGCCGTGGCGATCGGGATCACCTTCGTTGCCGGCCTCCTCTTCTACTGGCTCGGTGGCAGAACACGCGAGAACATGGTCGACGTGCCGCTCGAGGGCAACGAGGAACTGGCCGCTCAGGCCGGGCTGAGCACGACCTAGCGCGCCACGCTTCCGCGCGCGCACGACGTCGGGACGGGCCTGTCCCGGCGTCGTGCAGCCGCGATTAATCGCGAACCGTGGCCTACACTTCAACGGTGCGCCGCTATCACCTGACCACCTTCGGCTGCCAGATGAACCGCCACGACTCCGAGCGCATCAAGGGCATGCTCGAGTCGCTCGGGCTCGGCGAGGCGACCTCGAAGGAGGACGCCGACATCGTCATCTTCAACACGTG
>JANOFZ010000285.1:0-1651 GCA_031413935.1 Thermoleophilia bacterium
TTCTTTGGACTCCCGTTCTACTGGGCTGCTGCGCTCGCGGTCTCTGGCCCCGGCGCTCCCCTGGTGGCGTCCTGGAAGAGCCTCTACCCGCACCGGTTGAGCTCGCGCAGTCTCGACATCCTCTCGGAGTTCGACCTTCCGATCACCAACAGCCTGATCGTTGCGGGTGCGACCGCGCTTCTGTCGACCGCGCTCGCGGCGGGTGCGGGCTATTCGCTCTCGCGACGCCGGTTCGGCCAGGGCCTCCTGCTCGTCACACTCCTTGTCGTTCGCATCGTGCCCCCGGTCGCGCTGATGATCCCGATCTTCATCGTCGCTGTGCGCTTCCACCTTCGTGACAGCATCGTTGGTCTGATCCTGATCTACACGGCGCTCTCGCTTCCGTTTTCGATGTGGTTGATCTTCGTCGGCATGCGTTCGATCCCGGTGGAGGTCGAGGAAGCGGCGAGGATGGACGGGTGCACGCGACTCCAGGCTGCCGCGTTGATGGCTCGTCTCGCCCTCCCCGCGATGCTGGCAGCCGCGATGTTCGCCTTCGTCCTGGCCTGGGCGGAGTTCACGATCGCCCTCCTGCTCACGGATTCGAACGCGGTCACTCTGCCGGTGGCACTCAGCTTCGGCAGATCTCCGGGTGAGGACTCCTACGTCGCGCTTCTCGTTCTCGTCAGCGCACTCCCGGGCCTCGTGCTTGCGCTCTTGATCCGAAGGTCGTTGCAGGCGGGCAACATGATCGGGAGCCGCAACGCCTGAGAACCCGCCCCCAGCGCCGTCCCGCCAGCGCGGTAGCTTCGAGGGTGTGTTCGACCACGTCACCATTCGCGTCTCCGATCGCCGTGCATCCGAAGCGATCTACAGGACGGTGCTCGGCGAGCTCGGAATCGACGTGATCTACGCCGACGAGTGGTTCGTCGAGTGGGGTGAGTTATCGCTCAAGGCGTCGGACGAGCGCCCTGCCACGAACGGACTCCACCTCGGCTTCGTGGCCCCGAGCCGTGACCACGTCGACGCGTTCTGGCACGCGGGCAGGGCAGGAGGGTTACGCGACGCGGGCGCTCCGGGCGAGCGACCCGACTACAAGCCGGACTACTACGGCGCGTTTCTCCTCGACCCCGACGGCAACAGCATCGAGGCCCTTCACCACGGGTCGCTCAACACTGAAACCGCGATTGATCATCTCTGGCTTCGAGCCTCGGATCTCGCTGCGTCGCGAGCGTTCTACTCTCTCGTCGCGCCGCTTTCTGGTCTCCGCATTCGCGATCTCTCCGACGATCACGTCCAGGTGCTCGGACGCACGGGCTCGTTTTCGGTCGTTCCTGGCACACCGACGACCCGGGGGCTTCATATGGCGTTCCCAGCCGAGACGAACGCCTCTGTCGACGAGTTCCACCGTGTGCTCGTCGCTGCCGGCTACCGCGACGATGGCCCGCCCGGGGAGCGGGAGGTGTATCACGCCGGCTACTACGGCGCCTTCGTACTGGATCCCGACGGCAACAGCGTTGAGCTCGTCAATCACAACCGGCCTCAGGCAGAGGTCAGCTGAACACCCGTCTACGAGATCGATTCGTCGACCAGGAGCCGGTCGTACGCCGGCAGCGTCAGGAACTCCACGTAGTCCGGGCGTGTCGCGATGCTCTCGAAGATGACGCGCGCT
>JANOFZ010000286.1:0-15906 GCA_031413935.1 Thermoleophilia bacterium
CTGGGCGGCGCGCTCGTTGCTCGGGTTCGCGAATCCGGACTACTGGGACCCGGTGACCGCGCTCGACTGGAGTGCGGTCTGGGCATACAGTGCAGCGTTGATCCTGTTGGCGGCGTCAGCGCTCCTCCTCGATCGTCTCGCGCCGACGTTGAAGGTGATGATCGCAGCCACAGTCGTTGCCACCGGCGCGCTCGTCGCGGGGCTCGCAAACGGGATCGAGGATGGACTCGGTGTGAAGGGGTTGGGTGTGGTCTACGTGATCGGGTTCGTCGTCGCGTGGCTCGGTCTCGCAGCGCTCGCGGTGATGTTCGCGATCGACGGCCGATCACGACTCGCGGCGCTCGTCGGTGCCCTATTTCTCGGGGTCGCGCTGTTCACGGTGGGCGGAGGATTGATCATCCTTGGCGCTCTCGGCAGCATCGCTCTGGCACCGCGCTGGTTCGAGGCAGCAACTCCCGCGCCGGCGACCGATATCGTGGATGGAAACGGTGGAGTGTGAGGCGCTAGAAGCGCTCGAGCACGTTCTGGAGCGCGCCGTCGGCGACGAGCTGCTCGGTGAGCTCGTTGCGGCCAGGTCGCACTTCGCGCTGCATGACACCGTCCTCGTCGAGCCGGTACTGACCGACCCAGTCGAGTCGCGGCGAGTAGACGTGCACCGTCACCGCCGGCAGGCCGTCGTCGTGGCTGACACGGTGGATGTACCCGGGCCCACCTCTCCGCGTGTCGCCCTCCTGAAGCGTCCGTGACTGATGCGCACCGCCGTACACCATCAGATCCTCCTGCACGCAACCGCGCGCGACGCAGAGGCCGACGCCCGAAATGTAGTGATCGTGGAACCCCGTGCCCTGGCCGGGCATCCAGGAGAGAATCCAGGCGTCCATGCGGTCGTCCTCGTAGACGAGCTCGTAGCGACGATGCGTGGCGTCGTCGTGGACGAGCGGCTCCCAGAGGTCGGTGCGGGCCGCGAGATTGCGGGCGACGTCTTCGAGCTGGTGCGGCGTCAGGAGCGCGTCATGGGGCACAAGCCCGTCGAGGGACGCGAGAGCGGGCACGAAGAGCGACTCGGTGCTCATCGACATGTTCCTCATGATACTCCATAGACCGTGCACTTTGTCAATGAATTGTCCAACTCCACTGTAATTCACTCGAAGAGACGTCGAAATGCCCGTCCACGGCTCGCCCGCACCTCGTCCGGAGGAGGGATCAGATCACGGTTGCGGATCAGCCAGACACCGATCACGACGACGAGTGCAAGGATGCCGGCCAGTGCGAAGACATCGGCCAGATTGAAGGCGATCAGACCCCGATCGCCGCCGACGATGAGGGGGTTCGGAACCTCCATGCCATTCCACGCGGCCGAGAATGCGTTCCCGAGCAGCCCAGCGGCGAGAAGGCCCGCAGCTGGTGCGACGAGAGCCGACGGGACGCGAGAAACCGCGATCAGTCCCGCGAGGAGACCGAGTGACAACGCGAGCCACCCCAACGAGCGTTCGTGGTAGGCCCAGGGCGCGGTCGGCATGCTCGCTTTCACGAACAGATCCGCGGCCGCAAGCGGCAGCGCCACGCAGAGCATGATCCCCACCCTTCCCACGCACTCGACGGTACCGGAGCAAGGGTGGCAGCCGCCGGGCAGGATGGTGCCATGGAACTCCACCTCGACGGAGGGTTCGTTCTCGATGACGATCGTGATCGCATCAACGGTGAGGCCGTGCATGCGTTCCTCTCCACCTCGTACTGGGCCGCAGGCCGCGATCGCGAACTGATCGACGAGCTCATCGCGACGGCCGCCCGCGTCGTCGGTCTGTACGCCCCGGACGGCAGCCAGGCGGGCTTCACACGCGTCGTCTCGGACGGCCACACCGTCTCGTACCTCGCCGACGTCTACGTGCTCGAGGAGTTCCGCGGCCGCGGACTCGGTGTCGAGCTCGTTCGATTCACCGTCGAGACGGGAGCGCTCGCTCGGACCAAGTGGCTGCTCCACACGCGCGACATGCACCGCCTGTACGCCAGGCTGGGTTTCGCGCCACCGGATGGACGCGCGATGGAACGCTGGCCCGAGCCGTGAGCGCAGGCTTCTAAGCCGCGTCCACCTTGGGTGAGCTCCATGGCTCGGCAAGGCGGTCGAGCACGTGCTCCCGAGCTCGCGCGATCGAGATCCGCTCCTGTGCGAGTGAGTCGCGCTCGCGGATCGTGATCGTGTCGTCCTCGAGCGTCTGGTCGTCGATCGTGAGCGCGTAGGGCGTTCCGATCTCGTCGTGACGGCGATACCGACGGCCGATCTGACCCCCGTCGTCGTACTCGACCGAGATCACCTGGCGCAGCTCCTCGTAGAGCTTCCGCGCGCGACCGGACATGTCCTCGCTCTTGCCGATCAGCGGCAGGACAGCCGCCTTCACAGGCGCAAGCTGCGGGTGGAGGCGAAGGACCGTGCGCTCCCGCTCCGCGATGATCTCCTCGTCGTAGGCGTCGACGAGGAATGCGAGCATCGACCGGTTGACGCCGAGAGCTGGTTCGATCACGTGCGGGGTGTAGCGGCTGCCGTCCTGTTCGACCCACTCGAGCTTCGTCCCTGACGCTGCCGTGTGCGCCGACAGGTCGAAGTTGCCGCGGTTCGCGATGCCCTCGAGCTCCGACCAGCCGATCGGGAAGAGGTACTCGAGGTCGCTTGTTCCGCTCGAGTAGTGGGACAGCTCGTCAGCGTCGTGCGGGCGAATCCGCAGATGGCTCTCCCGGATCCCATAGCGGCGGTGCCAGGCGTACCGCTCGTCGACCCAGTAGCGGTACCACTCGTCGGCCTCGGCCGGAGGAACGAAGAACTCCATCTCCATCTGCTCGAACTCGAGCGTGCGAAAGATGAAGTTGCCGGGCGTGATCTCGTTGCGAAACGACTTACCGACCTGCGCGATGCCGAACGGCGGCTTCCGGCGCGCGATCCCGGCCACGTTCTTGAAGTTGATGAAGATTCCCTGGGCGGTCTCCGGTCGGAGATAGACCGGAACGCCGGTCTCCTCCATGGCGCCGACGCGTGTCTCGAACATGAGGTTGAACTGACGAGCCTCCGTGAGGTCGCAAGCGGAGGCCTCACCAGGCCGCTTGCTCGGCCGCTGGCCGCACTCGGCATCTTCCAGATGGTCAGCGCGATAGCGCTTCTTGCAAAACTTGCAGTCCACGAGCGGGTCGGAGAAGCCACCCACGTGGCCTGATGCCTTCCACACCTCGGGATGGAGGATGATCGATGAGTCGAGAGCGAGAATGTCGTCTCGTTCCTGCACCATCGCGGACATCCAGCGCTGTTTGATGTTGTCCTTCAGCAGCACTCCGTAGTGCCCGTAGTCGTACGCGGAGCCCAGCCCGCCATAGATCTCGGACGATGGGAAGACGAACCCGCGCCGCTTGCAGAGCGAGACGATCTTGTCCATCGTGACTGCGTCGGCCATGGCCTGACCTTAGCCTGGATCCACTGTCTTGCGTGATCACGAGATGCAACGCCCGCGCAAGACAGTGGATCCAGGCTGACCCACGCACACCGGCCGATGTTCCCGGTAGCTTGCCTCCCGATGGCTACGACCCTATCGAGCTCACGCCTCGTCTCGGACGACCTCGAAGCTCGCGCAATTGCGTGGCGGAGGCACCTGCACGCCAATCCCGAACTGTCGTTCGAGGAGCACGAGACCTCGGCCTTCGTCGAGCAGACGCTGCGCTCGTTCGGAGGGCTCGAGATCGAGCGTCCGGCAGGAACCGCCGTCGTCGCGCGACTTCACGGGGCGCGGCCGGGCAAGATCGTCGTTCTCCGCGCCGACATGGACGCGCTGCCGATCCAGGAGGAGAACGACGTTCCGTACGTCTCGACACGACCTGGTGTGATGCACGCCTGCGGGCACGACGGCCACACTGCGATTCTCCTCGGAGCGGCCCAGCTCCTCTGCGAGCGCCGCGGCGAGCTCGCCGGCGAGGTGCGATTCGTCTTTCAGCATGCGGAGGAGCTGCCGCCGGGCGGCGCTCGCGAGATCGTCGAGGCGGGTGTGCTCGACGGCGCCGATCTCGTCGCCGGTGTGCATTTGCTCTCCACGCTTCACACAGGTCATGTCTCGGCTGAGCCCGGCCCGGTGATGGCCGCAGCCGACCTGTTCACGCTCGAGATTCTCGGCCAGGGCGGTCATGGCGCGAACCCGCACGAGACGGTTGACCCCGTCGTCGTCGCGGCCCAGGTGATCACCAACCTGCAGCAGATCGTCTCGCGCGAGACCGACCCGTTCGACTCGATCGTCGTGTCGGTCACGACGCTCGCCGCGGGAACGGCTCGAAACGTGATCCCCGGCTCCGCCCGCATCGGTGGAACCGTGCGGACGTTGTCGATCGCACGTCGTGCCGAGGTGCGCGACGCCATGGAGCGCGTGATCGCAGGAGTGGCCTCGGCCCATCGGGCCGGATACCGGTTTGACTACGAGGTCGGGTACGACCCTGTCGTCAACGATCGCGACGCGTCCGTTGCGGTGCAGCAGGCGATCGTCTCGGAGTTGGGCGAGGAGGCGCTCGTCGAGGTGCCACCGGTGATGGGCGGCGAGGACTTCTCGGCCTACGGCGCGGTGGCGCCTGCGGTCTTCTTCTGGGTGGGGACGGGCAGTGAGGAGCTCGAGACGATGTTCCCTCACCACCATCCCCGGTTCGACATCGACGAGGCTGCCCTGCGGGACGGCATCGCCGTGTTCGCCCGCACGGCTCTCGACGCCCTTCGGTAGGCGCCGTGGCGGGCAAGGGCACGCGGGCAATCGTGGCGGCTGAGCGGGCCGGGATCTCGTTTGCGGTGCACGAATACGTGCACGACCCGAAGGCCCCATCCTACGGCCTCGAGGCGGCTGAGAAGCTCGGCATCAACGCAGAACGCGTGTTCAAGACGCTCGTCGCAGATGTCGACGGCACGCTCACCGTGGCGATCGTGCCGGTCGAGTCGCAGCTGGATCTCAGGGCGCTCGGCAAGCGCGTTTCGATGGCCGACCCGAAGCTCGCCGAACGAACGACGGGGTACGTGACCGGGGGTATCAGCCCGCTCGGTCAGCGGAAGCAACTCCCGACGGTGCTCGACGAATCGGCGCTCGCGTTCGAGACGATCCATGTCAGCGCCGGCCGAAGAGGGCTCGAGATCGAGCTGGCGCCAGCGGATCTCCTGGCACTCACCGGCGGTCGCGCGCGTTCGATCACTGCGCGACGTTGACGGCCTTGTGTTGAACTCCGCAATGGGAGCGCGGGCTCGGACGTTCCCGGTAGCGTCGGAGCGTGTTCGAGCTCTTTCAGATCACCGGGTCATGCAGCTTTGCGGCCCGTGCTGCGCTCGAGGAGGCGGGAGCCGCGTACACAACCGTCGACGTCCATCCCCGGAGCCGCGACGACGCGCCGGGCTTCTCCACGGCGAATCCGCTGCGACGTGTGCCTGCTCTCCGAGACGGCGACTCGGCTGTCTACGAAACCGGAGCCGTCCTTCTCTACCTCGTCGAGCGCCTGCCTGAACGGGGGCTCGGCCCGGCGCCCGGCGAGCCAGGCCGCGGTGACCTGCTGCGCTGGGTCACGTGGCTTTCGAACACGCTGCACGGTGCGTTCCAACCTCTCACGAGCCCCCAGTTCCTCACCGACGATCCGGCGGGTCACGAGGCAATCAGTCGTAAGGGTTGGGAGAAGCTCGACGCGCACGGTCGCTACCTCGAGGCAGGGCTCGCCGGGCGCACGTGGTGCCTCGGCGAGAAGTTCTCGGTCGCGGACATCTACCTCTACATGCTCAAGGGCTGGGAGAATTACAGCGACGACTACGTCCTCGGAGGCGCGGCCCTCGCTGCGCACTACGAGCGTGTTGGCGCGCGGCCCGCGATCATTCGAACGCGCGAGCTCGATGATCTCGACGAACGACTGATCAGGCATCACCCGGAGCTTCGCGGCGGCACGTCGATCGCCTAGCCCGCAGCCCCCTGGATCACCGTGGCCGCAAACCCCGGATCGACGTTGCCTCCCGAGACGACGAGAACGGTTGCCTCGTCGACCGTTACCGCGCCTGACTGCAGGGCGGCGAGCGTCAGCGCCCCCGTAGGCTCGACAAGCAGCTTCGCTTCGAGCGCAAGCCAGCGCATCGCCTCGACAACCGCGTCATCCGAGACGGTGACGATCTCGTCGACGAGGGCAGAGATGATGGCGAAGTTCAGCGCCCCGATCTCCTGCGTCCGCACGCCGTCGCAGATCGTGCGCGTCACGTCGCTAGCGGGCCAGCGGACGATGCGCCCCTCGCGGAGCGACTCCTGTGCGTCGGCGGCCAGCTCGGGTTCGACGCCGATCACCCGGGCGTTGGGGCAGCGGGACTTGACGGCTGTCGCGACCCCGGAGATGAGGCCCCCACCGCCGATGCAGACGACAACCGTTGCAACGTCGGGAAGCGCCTGTGCGATCTCGAGGCCAACTGTCCCCTGCCCGGCGATGATCCGCGCGTCGTCGAACGGCGGGATGTACTCGAGCGCGCGCGTGTCCCGGATCTCCGCGGCCAGGCGTTGCCGTTCGTCCGTCGAGTTGGCGCAGCGGATGATCTCGGCCCCCCAGGCGGCTGTTCGCAGGACCTTGACGGGCGCAGCATTCTCCGGCATCACGATCGTCGCCGGCACTCCGTGGAGTGCTGCGGCGGCTGCGACGCCCTGCGCGTGGTTGCCGCTCGAGTCCGCCACGACGCCGCGCTCGATCGAGCGAAACGGAGTGGAAGCGAGCGCGTTGTAGGCGCCGCGGAACTTGAACGAGCCGGTCCGCTGAAGGTTCTCGGGCTTGATGTAGACATCGCCGTCAAGTGGCAGGCGCAGGAGTGGCGTGCGGACGGCGATCCCCTCGAGTCGTTGCGCTGCCGCCTCGATGTCACCGAGGGAAACGGGGAGATTCGAGTCGGCCACCTCCGCGATCGTAGCCCGCGCCCCGCCACACCGGATACCCTCCGGCGCGTGGCGACGGAAGAACAGACCGCGGTCGAGCTGCACATCGTCTCGGACTCGACGGGTGAGACCGCGGCACGACTCGTGCTGGCGCTCGAGGCGCAGTTCCCCGACCAGGCCTTCGAGGAGATCCGGCATCCGCGCGTCGAGTCGGTCGATGACCTGCAGCTCGCGGTCGCAACCGCTCGCGGCCGCCCTGCAGTGATGGTCTACACCCTCGTCGAGCCCGGGCTGCGCGAAGCGATGCGACAGCTCTGCCGCCGTGCGCGTGTGCACTACTGCGACCTCCTCGGCCACCCGATCGATTCGATCGCTCGTGTCTCGGGAGCGGCAGCGCGCATGACACCGGGCGCCCGGCCGCCGCTCGACCAGACGTACTTCTAGCGGAGCGAGGCGATCGAGTTCGCCGTCCAGTACGACGACGTAGTGGGGAGCGGCCTGGATGAGGCGGACGTGGTTCTCGTCGGCGTCTCCCGGACGTCGAAGACGCCCCTTTCAATCTACCTCGGGTATCTCGGACACAAGGCCGCCAACGTTCCGATCGTGAAGGGGATCAAGCCGCCTCCGGAGCTGTTCGAGATCGATCCCGCCAAGATCGTCGGTTTGACGATCGAGGCCCAGCGCCTGTCGGAGATCCGTTCGAACAGAGTCGCCACGATGGGGGGGCCAAAGAAGCGCTATGCCGGTCTCCTCGACGTCTACGAGGAGCTCGACGAGGCGACCGCGATTCATCGGCGACTCGCTTGCCCCGTGCTGGACGTCTCTGATCTCAGCGTCGAGGAGACTGCGATGCGCGTGATCAAGCTCGTCGCGGACCGCCAGCGCGAGCGCAAGCACGAGCAGGCGCACAAGCGGGCGCAGAAGCAGAAGCCATCATGAGTGATCGCAGTCTCTGGCGCGCGGAGGGGCGCTCGATCGAGGAGAAGGGCTGGGTTCCCCTTCGTTTCTGGGCTCTCTGGACGTTCGGGCTCGCTATCGCCGTGGCGCTGTTCTACGTGATTCTGACGCCGGTCTGGATCGGCCTGCGTGGCGCCGCCTGGCTTGCGGAGTTCAGAGCGCGCCGCCGCTGAGGAACGCGTCGATCTCGGGCTGGGAGCGGAGGCGCACGACCGGGTAACGCGCTAGCTCGAGCGGGTAGTCCCGGCGGTGGCGGAAGTGTGCTCGCAACGCGTACGGGATCAGCGCGTTGCGGCCCCAGACGGCACCGCGCACCGTCTCGCGATTGCCGTTCCAGATCTTCTCCTGGCCCCGCAGACGCCGAACGGTGCGTCGAACGAGCCGCGGCAACCAGATGCGAATCGGGAAATCGATCCAGACGACGACGTCTGCCCGTGCCAGCACGAGGTCGCCGATCTTCCCAAAGTAGCCCCCGTCGATGACCCAGCCATCTCCGGCGAGCACGGGCTCGAGGAGGCGGCGCAGTTCGTCGTCGGGCGTCTCAGTCCAGTTCGGCCCGTGGACGAGCGCGTCGAGCTCGAGGAACGGCACCCCGAGGTGACGGGCGAGTTCGCGGGCGAGGGTCGTCTTGCCGCTGCCGCTCGCCGAGGCGATGACCGACACCTTCTTCACCCGAGGACGCGGGTTCCGATCGGCTCGAGTCCAGCGGTCGACACCGCGAAGCCCCGTGCCTCCTGGCGGTCTGCGACGACCTCGAGGAGCTCGGTTCCGCTGTACACGGCGGCAGCGCCGTCGTCGCACGCAATTCCAGCCGGGAATCCCTCCGAGACGAGTCTCGTGTAGACGGGGCGGCGGCGTTCCTCGCCGTCGAAGTGCGGGCAGAAGCTGCCGGCGAGAAAACCGAGGCCGTCGCGCAGTCCGTCGAGTTCGAGCGAGAACGAGTCGGTGACGCACGCCTCGAACCAGCAGTTTCCCCCCGCCGACACGCCCCCGAGTGCGGCCCCGTTTTCCCAGGCCTCGCGCAGCGCGGCGTCGACCGCGTGAAGTCGCCACAACGCGAGCAGATTGGCGGTGTTCCCACCCGACACGATGACAACATCGGCCGATGCGACCCGCTCCGCGGGGTGGTCCGGGATCCCGAAAATCCTGACAGTCTCGGCTTCGCAAGCGCGGTGGGCGAACGCTGTGTGAAACGCGTCGATCGCGCGTTCCGCGTCTCCCACGGCCGTCGGCAGGAAGACGACGCGTGGTCGCGGACGAGGCGTGAACGAGAGGAGCAGATCGTCGAGAGGTGACAGAAGATCGCCGGACATAAAGCCTCCGCCACCCATCGCAACGACGTGTCCTCGCACGGCGACCATTGTCGCAGATCGGTCTCTCGAGAGCGGTTTCCAGGGCCACGGACGGGTAGCCCTTCGCAGATGGGTCGGCTTGTGCGAGGATCGCGGCGTGCGCTATGTCTACGACTACGCCGAAGAGGCCCCGGGCGGTCGCGAGCTCCTCGGGGGGAAGGGAGTCGGCCTCGCCGAGATGACGGCGCTCGGGGTTCCGGTGCCGGCCGGATTCACGATCACAACCGATGCATGTCGCGCCTACATGGCGGGCGGCAAGGTCGTTCCTGAAGGACTCGACGCCGAGGTGGGCGAGCACATCGCAGCACTCGAGCAGCGATCCGGCAAGAGGTTCGGCGATCCGTCCGATCCACTCCTTGTCTCGGTTCGCTCGGGTGCTGCGGTGTCGATGCCGGGGATGATGGACACGATCCTCAACCTCGGGTTGAACGACGTCGCGGTAGAGGGGCAAGCGCTCTCGACGGGAAATCCCCGGTTCGCGTATGACTCGTATCGCCGGTTGATCCAGATGTACGGCGAGGTCGTCGACGGTGTCGCGGGGCATCGCTTCGAGAGCGCCATCGCCGACCTCAAGGCGGCACGCGGCGTCACGGGAGACCTCGAACTCGATGGCGACGATCTTCGCGAGCTGATCGACACCTTCCAGCGCATCTACGAGGAGGAGGTCGGCCAGGGCTTCCCGCAGGATCCACGCGAGCAGTTGCGCCGCGCCTATCGCGCCGTTTTCGATTCGTGGGACGCGCCGCGCGCGAACGTCTACCGCGGTCTTTACGGGATTCCGGACGACATCGGGACAGCGGTCAACGTGGTGCAGATGGTGTTCGGTAACAAGGGCGAGAGCTGCGGGACGGGAGTGTGTTTCACGCGCAACCCGTCAACGGGGGAGGCCGCGTACTACGGCGAGTTTCTCGTCAACGCGCAAGGCGAGGATGTCGTCGCGGGAACGCGCACGCCCGAGCCGATCGGTGCGATGCGCGACCGGTTGCCCGAGGCGTACGTCCAGCTAACAGCGGCGTTCGAGCTCCTCGAGGCGCACTACCGTGACATGCAGGACATCGAATTCACCGTCGAGGAAGGGAGGCTCTACCTCCTACAGACGCGCACCGGCAAGCGTACGGCGACCGCAGCCCTGCGGATCGCCGTCGAGATGGCGGACGAGGGTCTGATCTCCCGCGGCGAGGCGGTCGCGCGAACCGACATCAACCAGCTCGAGCAACTCCTGCACCCGATGCTCGACCCCACGGTCGCGGTCGAGGTGGCTGCGAAGGGCCTGAACGCCTCGCCCGGAGCGGCGTCCGGCGAGATCGTCCTCGACGCCGATACGGCTGCCGAGCGCGGCAAGGCAGGCGACGACGTGATTCTCGTCCGTTGGGAGACATCGCCCGACGACATTCACGGACTGATCGAGGCGCGCGGCGTGCTCACCGCTCATGGCGGCTTGACCTCGCATGCCGCGGTGGTAGCGAGGGGGATGGGCAAACCCTGCGTGACAGCGTGCGAGAGCCTTGCCATCGACGAACGCGCGGGCACGGTGACGATCGGCGAGCACACCCTCAGCGTCGGCGACCTGATCACGATCGATGGCAGCACGGGACACGTGATCGTCGGCCCCGTCCGCCTCGTCCCTCCCGCGATCGACGAGAACTTCGGCACGATCCTGGACTGGGCGGACGAGTTCAGCCGCCTGCGTGTTCGTGCGAACGCTGACACGCCCGAGGATGCGGCCAAGGCGCGCGAGTTCGGGGCGATGGGGATCGGCCTCTGTCGCACCGAGCACATGTTCATGGCGCCCGACCGGCTGCCGATCGTGCAGGAGATGATCATGGCCGCCACCGAGTCGGAGCGCCGCGCCGCGCTCGATCGGCTCCTGCCCGTCCAGCAATCGGACTTCGAGGGGATCTTCGAGGCGATGGCAGGCTTCCCGGTGACGATCCGGCTGCTCGACCCACCGCTGCACGAGTTCCTCCCGTCGCCGGAGGAGGCGACGACGGATGCGATGCGCCAGCGGATCTTCGACCTGCACGAGGCGAACCCGATGCTCGGTACCCGGGGCTGTCGGCTCGGGCTCCAGTTCCCCGAGATCTACGAGATGCAGGTACGCGCGATCGTGGCCGCAGCGGCCGCCGTCGAGGCGCGTATGGGTGAGGCGCCACTCGTCGAGATCATGCACCCACTCGTCGGGTTCCGCGAGGAACTGGCTCGTCTCCGCGAACTCACAGAGCGCGTCGCTGCGGAAGAGCCATCCGTGGCGTATCTCTGCGGCACGATGATCGAACTTCCTCGGGCATGCATCCGGGCCGACGAGATCGCCGAGGTGGCCGACTTCTGCTCCTTCGGCACGAATGATCTCACCCAGACTGCGCTCGGATTCTCGCGCGATGACGCCGAAGGGAAGTTCCTCACGCACTATCTCGAGCACGGGATTCTCGAGCACAATCCGTTCGAGGTGCTCGACCAGGACGGCGTGGGTGACCTGATGCGGATCGCAATCGAGCGCGCACGTGGCGTCAAACCGGAGCTCAAGATGGGCATCTGTGGCGAGCACGGTGGTGAGCCACGATCCGTCGCGTTCTGTCACCGGCTCGGACTCGACTACGTCAGTTGTTCGCCCTACCGGGTGCCGCTAGCCCGTCTTGCCGCTGCGCAGGCGGCTCTTGTCGACTCGGGCGTGACGGCACTCGTGATCGGCGGTTGACGTAGGGCGAAGGATGCGGGAGTGCGCTACCTCCCGACGCTCCTACAGCACGTAGCTCTCGACGCGGACGTATGCGAGCACGAGACTGAGTACCCCGACACTCACGGCGACGAGCACGCCGAGCCTTTGCCGTGGCCCGTGGCGATACCGCATCAGTGCGTAGGTCGCCACGATCCCGCCGATCAGTCCGCCGATATGGCCGCCCTTGGAGATCCCGGGTACGGCGAATGTGAAGGCGAAGTTGACGAGAATCAGGATCATCGCCTGCCCCATGAAGGATCCGGTCGCGAGGTACTCGAGAATCAGCAGGGCGCCGATGAGGCCGAAGATCGCTCCGGATGCCCCGACCGTAACGGCGAATGCCGAGCTGAACCAGAGTGCGCCGGCAGAGCCCGCAAGGCCCGAGACGATGTAGACCAGGAGAAACCGGGGCGTCCCGAGCGCGTCTTCGATGATGTTGCCGAGCCAGTAGAGAGCGAACATGTTGAAGGCGAGATGGAGAAGGCTGCCGTGCAGGAACATCGCCGTCACGAGTCGCCACCACTCCCCCGTCGAGATGACGGCTCCCTGGAGCGCCCAGTCCGAGAACAGCTGCCCTCCGGGAAGGTTGGGCCCGCCGCCCTGCGCCGCGGTGATCACGTAGACGAGCACGTTGATCCCGACCAGCACCATCGTCGCCGGGGCTGCGACGGAGCGCGTCCGACGCTGCACGTTCTGGAGCGTGCGGGCGGGAGTGGGTTTGACAGCACCGACATTCGCGTGATCGGGGCAGCGGATCCCGACGGGTGCAAACGTCATGCAGTCCTGGCAGATCGGACGGCTGCATTCCGAGCACGAGACGAGGGTCTCGCGCTCCGGATGGCGGTAGCAATGGGGCGTGTCCGACATGGACGGCTAGCGTAGCGGCGTGCACGTTCATGTCGCCTTCACACCGGACGAGCTTGCAGGGGCCCCGACCGGCGTCGTGATCGACGTCATCCGGGCCACATCCACGATCTGCCAGGCACTCGCCACCGGGTACGAGCGAGTGCTCTGCGCCGCGGAGGTGGAGGACGCTCGCGCGCTCGTCGCGTTCGGAGGGGTGACACTCGGGGGGGAGCGGCTTGGGTTGTTGATCGACGGCTTCGACCTCGGGAACTCACCGCGCGAGTACCTCACCGTGCGCACCCCGACGCTGGCCATGTCGACGACGAACGGCACCCGGGCGATCGTGACCGCGGCCGAGCGTTGCGAGCGCGTGCTGATCGCATCGCTTCTCAATCTGGCGGCGGTGATCGAGGCGGTGCGTGGTCACGGAGACGATGTGGCGATCTTCTGTGCGGGCGTCAAGGGGTCGTTCGCGCTCGACGACAGCTACGTCGCAGGCCGGATCGTCGCCGAGCTGGGCGACGACAGAAGTGATGCCGCCGAGGCAGCAGCGCGACTGGCCGCGTCGTATCCGACGGCAGAGGAGGCATTCCGGGCCTCTCGCAGTGGCCGCAACCTGATCAACCACGGTCCGGAGCTCGAGGCCGACATCCCGTACTGCGCGCGCGAGAGCGTCCTCGAAGTCGTCCCGCGTCTCACGGGGTTGCAGGGCGTCGCCGCCGAGATTCGAGCGTAGGAGCCGTCTGCATGCGCGTCGCGGTTGTTCTCTTTACCCGCGACCTCCGTGTTCACGACAACCCAGTGCTCGCGCGAGCGGTCGAGGAGGCCGAGGCGGTACTGCCGCTCTTCGTGCTCGACGAGGGAATCGGTCGCACGCGCTACGGCGCCGCCGCGAACCGGCGCGCATTCCTCCTCGACGCGCTCGCCGATCTCGATGCGTCCCTCCGGTCGTTCGGCGCCGCGCTCGATGTGCGCGAAGGCGATGTCGTCACGGAAACGGTGCGTGCCGCACGAGAGGTGGGAGCGACCACCGTCTTCGCGAGCGCAGACGTCAGTCCGTACGCGGTCGCGCGCGAGCAGCGACTCGGTGCCGAGCTCGATCTCCGTCTTGTCGACGGCAGCTTCGTGGTTCCGGCCGGGGAGGTGACGCCGACCGGGAATGACCACTACCAGGTCTTCTCTCCGTACCATCGCGCCTGGTCGCAGGTGCCCTTTGGGGTACCCGAGGCGACCCCGACCGCGATCCGGCTTCCGGCAGGAGTCGAGCCTGGCCCGGTTCCCACCTCGTCGCTCATCTCGCCGGTTCCGGGTGGTGAGACCGCTGGAGTCGAGCGAGCGGGAGCCTGGCTGCGGTCTCATCTCGAGGGGTACGGCTCGGGCGGTCACGACGCGATCGCGGCGGATGCGACCTCGCGACTCTCTCCCTACCTGCACTTCGGCTGCGTGTCGGCGCGTGCTCTCGCCGTGCGTGCGCAGGAGCGTGGTGGAGAGGCGTTCGTGCGTCAGCTCTGCTGGCGCGACTTCTATGCGCAGATTCTCCATGCGCAGCCTCGAACCCAGGTCGACGACATGCGCCCACGCGGTGATCGCTGGCTCGACGATCCCGATGCGCTCGCTGCGTGGAAGGAGGGGATGACCGGCTACCCGCTCGTCGACGCCGGGATGCGTCAGCTGCGTGCGGAGGGGTGGATGCACAACCGGGCGCGGATGGTCGCCGCCTCGTTCCTCGTCAAGGACCTCGGGATCGACTGGCGGGAGGGCGCACGGCACTTCTTCGACCTCCTGCTCGACGGCGATGTGGCGCAGAACATCGGCAACTGGCAGTGGGTCGCGGGCACGGGCGTCGACACGCGCCCGAACCGCATCTACAACCCGACCGCACAGCTGAAGAAGCTCGACCCGAAGGGGGAGTACGTCCGGCGGTACGTGCCGGAGCTCGAGAGCGTGCCTTCGCGGGCGATCGCCGAGCCGGGGTTGCTCGCGCCGTCGTATCCGGGGCCGATTGTCGATCACCGGATTGCCGTGGAGGCGTTTCGAGAGCGACGAGGCTTGCAATAGAAACAACTCTTTGCAAAGATATCTTTGCATGAAAATGGAGCGATCGATCGAGTTGCGAGACCCGGGCGCGCTGCGTGCTCTTGCCCATCCGCGCCGACTGAAGCTGCTCGGGCTGCTTCGCCGTGAAGGGCCGCTGACCGCGACCCGGGCCGCCGCCTTGCTCCCCGGTGAGAGCTCCGGCAGCTGCTCGTACCACCTCCGTCAGCTCGCGAAATACGGACTCGTCGAGGAGGCTCCCGGCGGGAAGGGGCGGCAGCGTCCGTGGCGTGCGACGTCACTGTTCACGAGCTGGCCGGACGTGGCTCCGACACCCGAGTTCGCTACCGCGGCAACGGAGTTCGAGCTCCTCATCGCCGAGCAGCAGTTCGAGCGCCTCGCCCGCTGGATCGTCTCCCGCAGCACCGAGCCCGTCGAGTGGCAGGAGGCGGCGTCGTTCGGCGACGTGCTCCTGTACCTCACCCCTGCAGAGCTCGCCGAGCTTCGCAGCGACCTCGAGATGCTTGCCGAGCGGTATCTGGAGCGGGTCGCCGATCCGACGGTGCGGCCAGAGGGTTCCCGGCCAGTCACGTTCCTCCAGTACGCCATTCCCACCACGAGCGAATGAGCGAGGTGGCAACAGCGACCGGTGGTCGGCGTGTCCCGGCGCTCCTTCGTGAGAGCTCGATGTTCCGGCGCTACTGGGGTGCCCACACCGTCTCGATGTTCGGCGACCAGATCTCGATGCTTGCCCTGCCGCTCGTGGCGGTATTGACCCTCGATGCGAGCGCCGCGCAGATGGGCTATCTCATAGCGCTCGCTCTTGCGCCGAATCTCCTGCTCTCGCTCCACGCCGGCGTCTGGGTCGACCGCAAAGGCCGTCGCCGCCACGTGATGATCGCCGCCGACATTGGCCGCGCGTTGCTCCTTCTGTCTGTGCCGCTCGCCTACGCGCTCGGGAGCCTCACGTTCCCCCACTTGCTCATCGTTGCGTTCGGTGTGGGGTCGCTGAGCGTGCTGTTCGGGGTCTCGGACGCGTCGCTCTTCGTCTCGATCGTGCCGCGAGAGCGATTCGTGGAAGGCAGCTCTCTGCTCAATGGAAGCCGGG
>JANOFZ010000287.1:0-4127 GCA_031413935.1 Thermoleophilia bacterium
CAAGCCGTCCTTCTCGTCGCGCTGCTCGCGGGCACTCTCGCCGTCCGGCCGCAGTTGACCGCCGTCGGACCGCTGTTGCCGGAGATCCAGGACGACTTCGGGATCGACCACGCCACCGCCGGCCTGCTCGTCACGGTGCCCGTGCTCTGCATGGGCTTGTTCGCACTCCCCGTGGCCCGGCTGCTGCGCCGAATCGACGTGCGGACGGCAACCGGCTGGTGCCTCGCCGCGATCGCGGTCGCGACGGTGCTGCGCCCCCTCTCGCCCGGATTCTCGATGATGGTCGCACTCACCTTCGTGTTCGGTGTCGGCTCCGGTGTGATCGGCGCGCTCCTTCCGGTGGTGGTGAAGGAGCGGTTTGCAGAGCGACCTGCGCTCGGCACCGGCGTGTTCGCGCTCGGGCTCAACGTCGGCGCGACACTCGGGGCCGGACTGGCCGTCCCGCTCGCGCTCGCGACGGACAGCTGGCGCTGGTCGCTCGGGCTGCTCGCGGTAGCAGGCGCGCTCGCCGTTCCGGCGTGGGTGGCGCTCTCGCGCGGCTCGCTGGGCGACGCCGTTCCCGTGGAGACCGTCGACCACCTGCCGTGGCGCAGCGGCTTCGCCTGGTCGGCGACGCTCCTGTTCGGCGTCCAGGCGCTCTGCTTCTTCGGCCTCAATGCGTGGCTCGCGGACGCGCTGATCGAGGCAGGCTGGCAAGAGGGCCGCGCAGGAGCGCTCGTCGCGCTGCTCAATGTGATCGCGATCCCGGGGGTGGTGCTCGTCTCGCTCCTCGGCGGACGCGTGATCGGGTTACGGCCGTACCTCGCTCTTGCCGCGACCGGGCTCGTAATCGGAACCGTCGGACTCGCGTCGACGATCGGCAGCGGCACTGCGTGGGGCTGGGTCGCCGTGATCAGCCTGTCCCAAGGATCGCTGTTCGCGCTCGCAATGACGCTGTCGGCTGTGGCCACCGACCGCCCGGGCGAAGCAGCCGCGCTCGCGAGCATGCAGCTCGGGGTGGGCTACACGATGGCCGCGGCGGCCCCGTTCGCACTCGGAGCGCTGCGCGACGCGACCGGCAGCTTCACCGCGGGGCTCTGGGTCGTCACCGGGATCGCCGCGCTCGCCGCCGTGTTCGCAGCGACGACGATCGTCCTGCTCGGCCGTCGCAAGGCCGGCGTCGCGCAGCTTCCCGAGGGAGCCGCGGCGAACTGAGCGCCCGACTACTAGACGCTACCAGCCGGCCACGACCGGGTTCGTGAGCTGGCCGATCCCCTCGGCCTCGATCGTCACCTCGTCCCCGGGCTGGAGGAACTCCGGCGGATCGCGGAAGTACCCGATCCCGTCGGGCGTCCCGGTCGAGACGACGTCGCCGGGCTCGAGCGTGACGAGGCTCGTCACGAACTCGATCAGCCTCGGGATCGAGAAGATCCAGTCCGCTGTGCTCGAGTCCTGCTTGCGCACGCCGTTGACGGAGGTGCCGATCCGCACGTTGCCGGGATCCGGGATTTCGTCCTTCGTCACGATGCACGGGCCGATGGGCGAGAAGCCGTCGGCGTTCTTGCCGAGGGTGATCTGGGTGCTCTGCGTCCGGCTCGTCCAGTCGAGCTGCATCAGCCGCTCACTGACGTCGTGGAGGAGCGTGTAGCCGAAGACGTGGTCCATCGCGTCCGCCGCCGACACGTTCTTCGCCCGCCTGCCGATCACGAAGGCGAACTCGACCTCCCAGTCGACCTTGGCCTCGGGGTACGGGATCACAATCGGATCCCCCGGGCCGGAGACGGCGCTCGGCAGCTTCGCGAAGAAGTACGGGTCCTCGGGGAGGCTCGATGCCGCCTCGGCGCCGTGGCTCTTGTAGTTGATCCCGCAGCAGAGGACCTTGCCTGGCCGCACGGGCACGAGCAGGCGATCGGGCTCGAACGGCTCACCGGTCGGCTCCGGGGTCACCCCGTCGCGGATCAGCGCGATCATGTCGTCGTACGCGGTCGGCGCAACACCGCCGTCGCCGGCAATCCCGACACCCGTCCGGCCGCGATGTTCGTAGGTTACGAGGCGCATCTCACCATCCCTTTCGGTCTACCTGGCTGATTCGGCTGGCTCTCGAGGAGTCGTTCGCGCGGTCAGGGCCCGGCACCGGGATCGATTCCACCCGCGAAGCCATCCGCGGACCCGTTGCCGGCGAGGAAGCCGGGCGAGGCATCGACATCGGCGGCGCGGTCGAACGCGGTGCACTCGATGTTGACGCCGTGGCTCTCCGCGGACGTCACGAAGCTCGAGACGCGACCCCGTCCGTTCCCGAGCACGACCGTCGAGCCGGGATCGCTCATCGCGGCGACCGCCTCCTCGACGTCGTCGACGCCGAAGCAGATGTGATGGACACCCACCCCTTTCTCGTCGAGCATCGTCGCGAGCGGTGACCCCTCGTCGAGCGGCTCCAGGAGTTGGAGGAACGCATTCCCCATATCAAGGTAGGTGAGCCGCACGTGAGGAGAGTCGATCTCCTCGCTCGAATGCACCGTCAACCCGAGGTGCCCCTCGTAGAACCGCAGCGCCTCGTCCGTGCTTCGCACGAGGATCGCAACGTGATCGAGTCGGCGGACGAGACTCACGCCGGCGCTGGCCCGACCCTGCGGGCGATGTGGTCGCGCCACCAGACTGCGACGCCTTCGAGGTGCGCAGCCATCGCCTGGCGCGCTCCCGCCACGTCACGCGCGACGATCCGGTCGAGGATCTGAGCGTGCTGGCCGAGCGTCATCGGGGCCGCGCCGGAGCCGAGATTCTCACGACGGATGTCGATCAGCGTCGATCCGATCGAGTCCAGAACGAGCAGGTAGAGGTCGTTCTGCGTCGCCCTCGCGACGAAACGGTGGAACTCGAGGTCATCCCGGGCCGCGGCTTCCACGTCCCCGACCTCGCGCTCCATCCGCTCGTGGACGCTGCGCAGCGCTACGAGATCAGCGTCGGTAGCGCGCTCGGCCGCGAGCCCCGCAATGTGCACTTCCACGAGCGCGCGGACCTCGTGCACCTGCTCGAATCCGAACGAGCCGCCGCGTAGGAACAGGCTCATGGACTCGGTCACCGCTGCGGCGTCGACCGCGGCCACGCGAAGGCCGCTGCCCGAGCGAACCTCGATCACGCCCTTTGCGACGAGGGCGCGCACGGCCTCACGGACAACCGTTCGCGAGACCCCGAACTGCTCTCCGAGCTCCCGCTCGGACGGGAGCCGATCGCCAACCTGAAGCTTGCGCGAGAGGATCGTCTCGAGCATCGTGTCGGCAACCTTGTCCGACAGGCGGGGCTCGCGGGCAACCTGCTCGAACAATGCGGCAGCCGGAGCGTCGCTCGCCGCCAGCTCATCCGTCCGGGTCGCTTTCTCGGCCATTTCCGCACTATAGATCATATGGAATACCACGCAACCTGGACGCCCGGTACGCCGTCGTATAGGTTTCCACCAGGAGTTCACTACCGTCGTCGCGACGGTACGGCGAGGAAAGGAAGCGCGGAGTGGCGCAGGTCACGTTCGAGAAGATCAGGAAGGTCTACCCCGACGGAACGGTTGCCGTCAAGGAGCTCTCGCTCGAGATTCCCGACGGTGAGCTGATGGTGTTCGTCGGGCCCTCGGGGTGTGGCAAGACGACTGCACTCCGGATGGTGGCCGGGCTCGAGCAGATCAGCGGCGGCGAGGTCCGGATCGGCGACGAGGTCGTCAACAACCTGCCCCCACGCGAGCGCGACATCGCGATGGTCTTCCAGAATTACGCGCTGTATCCGCACAAGAGCGTCTATGAGAACCTCTCGTTCCCGCTCAAGCTGCGGAAAATGGAGAAGTCGGAGATCGACAGACGCGTGAAACGCATCGCGCAGATCCTCGAGCTCGAGGAGCAGTTGCCGCGCAGACCGCGGCAACTCTCGGGAGGGCAGCGGCAGCGAGTGGCGATGGGCCGGGCGATGATCCGCGAGCCTCAGGTCTACCTCATGGACGAGCCGCTCTCGAACCTCGACGCGAAGCTGCGAACACAGATGCGAGCCGAGATCGGGCTCCTGCACAAGGAGATCGGCGTCACGACGATCTACGTCACCCACGACCAGGTGGAAGCGATGACGCTCGGCCAGCGCGTCGCGGTGATGCGCAAGGGTGAGCTGCAGCA
>JANOFZ010000288.1:0-5336 GCA_031413935.1 Thermoleophilia bacterium
AACAAGCCCGCGATGTCGGGGTCGATCTCGGCGAGGTCGCCCGCCCTCAGACGGTCGAGTGGTGTCCCGGGGAGCGACATGGAGCGATGCTACTCGACCGGCCGCTGCGGACGATGCGCAGCCTCGTTTTTACGGCGATGAGAAGCGGCGGCGCTCGATGCTTAGGAGTCGGTCGATCGTGCGATCCGCGACAGCGGTGTCAGTTCCGCGGCCGCCCTCGGCGACGTCGCGACGCCCGTCTCTGACACGGAACGTGTCGTTGCCGGCGCCACCGCGGAGCACGTCATTGCCCGCGCCACCCTCGAGCGTGTCGTTTCCCGGTCCGCCGTAGATGGTGTCGTTGCCGCCGCGCCCGAGGATGACGTCGTTGCCGCCGAGCCCGCAGATCACGTCGCGACCGCGTGTTCCGCGGATCACATCGGCAGCCTGCGTGCCGACGATCGTGCAGCGCACTGGCCGACCGGCTGGGTCGAGCGGCCGGGGTGGCGTCGAGAAAGAGGCATCCGAACCGGCGCTCACGCCTCCGGAGCTCTGCGCGACGACGCGGTAGTGCCAACGGACGCCGGGAGTCAGTCCGCGCAGCCTCGCGCCAACGGGCACATCGGTCGAGCCACCGACCGAGGCGAGGGCCGTCCGGAATCCGTAGCGGGACGTTCGCCCGTACTCGATCCACCAGGACGTCGGGAGCCCACGGGGGTTCACGGTGCCGGTGACTCTCGCAGACGTCAGCGTCAGCGAAGCGAAGTTGACCGGGCCCGTGGCGACGGCAGGCCCGCCGGTCGTTACGAAAGTCACGTCCGCGCCGCGTGTCGTCCCGAGCGAGCTCGAGGCGACCAGGCGGAAGTGGTACGTCACGCCCGGCGCGAGATTCGAGACAGTCGCTGCCACGGTGAGCGTCGCGGTGCCCGAACCGGCGCCCTTCGAGGATGTCCGCGACCCGTATGTCGTGCTCGTGCCGTACTCGAAGAACCACGAGGTCGAGCGTCCGTTCGGATTCAGCGAGCCGCCGAGCGTCGCCGACCTCGGGCCGACAGCCGCGGCCGCACCGGTCACCGCTGTCGGGGGGCTCTGGGTCGTGAACGTCCTGTCCGCTCCCGTTACCGTGCCGGCATCACTCGTCGCCACGATCCGGAAGTGATACAGCGTCCCCGGTAGGAGGCCGTTGACGGTCTTCGAAACGTTCGTCGAGTTGGAGCCGGAACCGGCGCTCGACGATGAGGTCTTCGTCCCGTACGCCGTCGTCGTGCCGAACTCGAAGGAGTACGTCGTCGTCCGGCTGTTCGGATCGACGCTGCCGTTCAACCTGGCGCTCGTCGTCCCGATCGAGCTTGCAGCCGACGTGACGGCAGTTGGTGGCTCGGCCGTGACAAACGTCTTGTCTGCGCCCTCCGTGGTGCCGGCCGAGCTCTTGGCGACCAGGCGGAAGTGGTACGTCTTGCCGGGGGTGAGGCTGCCGACGGCGATGGAGACCGCCTTCGACGCCGTGCCCGATCCAGCCGACATCGTGGCCGTCTTCGTTCCGTACGACGTCGAGGTGCCGTAGTCGACGTACCAGTCGGTCGACTGGCCGTTCGGGTTGACGGTACCCCCGAGCGTCGCTCCCGTAGGACCAACGCCTGTCGCGGTCGACGTGACGGCAACGGGGGGTGAAGCGGTTGTGAAAAGACCGTCTGCGCCGTTCGTGGTTGACGCGTTCTTTGCGACGAGCCGATAGTGGTACGTGGTGGCGGGAGCGAGCCCGCTCAACGACCTGGAGACCGAGAGGTTCGCGACGCCCGAGCCGGCATCCGTCGTCGTGGTCTTCGATCCATAGGCCGTCGACGTGCCGTACTCGAACCACCAGTCGGTGGCTGCTCCGCCCGGGTTGACGGTGCCGTTCAGCGTCGCCGAGGTGCCACCGACGGCGCTGACCGTGCCGGTGATCGCGACGGGTGCGGCAGCAGCCGCTCCGGGGATGATGATCGCGCCGACCACCAGGCCGGCAGCAAGCAGCACGAAGGGGCGATACCGGCGCATACTGCGACGCTATTCCTCCGTCGTAAAGGTGAGGTCGTGTTGCGGTAATGATTGTGTGAGGACGCCGGCAAGTCGAGCGAGTGCCTCATCGGGATCGCCGGCGCCGACGCGGAGCACGACCGGCGCCTCGCCGGTGAGGTCGATCACCGTGGACGGGATGCCCGGTAGCTCTCCGCCGTCGACTGCGAATGCGACAGCCGCGCGGATCCCGGTAGGGACGTCGTCGAGGCGGCGCGGGTCGAGACCGCCGGGGAGGTTCGCACTCGTCGCGACGATCATTCCGACGTGCATGGCGATCTCGGCCGCGGCGCCTTCGAGCACGGGGACGCGCACGCCGATCGTGTCCGGGCGAGCTGCCGACAGCCAGCCGAAACGTTCTTCAGGATTCGGGACAATCAGCGTGAACGGCCCGGGCAGCAGCGTGCGTACTCCCGCTGCAGCGCTGCCGTCGAGGCCCGGGATACGTGCGAACAGCACGTCCGTATCCGCCGCGATCACGGCGGTGGGCTGAATCTCCGTCCTCCCCTTGAGGCGGTAGAGATCGAGGGCCGCGTCGCGGCTGGAGGCGATGCAGACGAGACCGTAGACGGTGTCGGTCGGGAGCAGGCCGAGCGCTCCGGCCTCGAGGGCTTCGGCCATCTTGCTGGTACCGGTCATTGCCAGACGCCCTCCACGACACGGTCGATGCCTCGGAGATCCGGCGTCACACGAACGTCGTGCAGACCGAGCTCCTCGAGGAGGTCGGCCGTTGTCTCCGCCTGGCCAGCACCGACCTCGAGGACGATGCCTGCTCCCGGAGCCATGACCCCCACTGCGCCCCTGGCGACCGCAGCCACCGCGCCGTCCGCGGTCAGCGCCTCATGCGGCTCCCAGTCCCGAACCTCCGGCTCGAGATCCGGAACGTCGCTCGCGTCGACGTACGGCGGGTTCGAGACGACGAGATCCCAGGGTCCCGTGGGAAGACCCTCGAAGAGGTCTCCCTGGATGAGCTCCACCTCGAGCTCAGTCCGGGCCGCATTGTCGGCCGCGAGGGCGAGAGCATCCCGCGAGAAGTCGAAACCGGAGACGAGAGCTCCGGGATGCTCGTCCTTGACAGCAAGAGCTATCGCGCCGGAGCCGGTGCCGACATCGAGAACCCGCGGCCTATCGCGCCCATCGAGCAGGAGGAGGGCTCGGTCGACGAGTATCTCTGTCTCCGGCCGTGGGATGAGCGCACGCGGATCCACGTTCAGGGTCAGGCGTCGGAACCCCCACTCGCCAAGGACGTACTGGAGTGGCTCTCGCGCGCCGCGGCGAACAACGAGCGCCCTCGCGCTATCGAGCTCAGCGGGTGTGAGCGGGCGATCGAGTGCCATGTAAAGCTCGATCCGCTCCAGACCGAGCGCCTTCGAGAGCAGGCGCTCGGCATCGAGCCGAGGCGTCTCCGAGCCGCGCGCAGCGAGATAGTCGGTCGAGCGGCGCAGAACGGTGCCGATGGTGGTGGGGCCTTCCGGCGACCCCGCGCTCATACGCCGGCGGCCTCGAGCGAGAGGCGCCGATCCTCGGCCTGGATCGCCTCCGTGAACTCCTCGAGATCACCGTCGAGAATCTGGTCGAGCCGGTGCACCGTCAACTTGATCCGATGATCTGTGAGCCGATTCTCGGCGAAGTTGTAGGTGCGGATCTTCTCCGCACGCTCACCCGTCCCGATCTGCGACTTCCGTGCCGCCGAAAGCCGCGCCTGCTCCTTCTCGCGCTCCAGCTCGTAGAGCCGGGCACGAAGCACCCGCATCGCCTTCTGACGGTTCTGGAGCTGGGATTTCTCGTCCTGCATCGCGACCACGACTCCTGTCGGCAGGTGCGTGATGCGCACCGCCGAGTCCGTCGTGTTGACGCTCTGGCCACCGGGGCCGGTCGAGCGGTAGACGTCGATCTTGAGATCGCTCTCGACGATCTCGACCTCGACCTCCTCGGCCTCGGGCATCACGGCAACCGTCGCCGTCGAGGTGTGGATGCGACCCTGCGACTCGGTCTCGGGCACGCGCTGAACCCGGTGAGTTCCGCCCTCGTACTTGTAGACGGAGAACGCACCGTCGCCCTTGACGGCGAAGACGACCTCCTTGAAGCCTCCGGTCTCGCTCTCGTTGGCCGAGATGATCTCCGTCTTGAAGCCGCGCCGCTCTGCGTACCGCGAGAGCATCCGGAAGACATCGCCCGCCCACAGCGCGGCCTCGTCTCCTCCCACGCCCTGGCGGATCTCGACGATCACGTCCTTCGCGTCGGCCGGGTCTCGTTCGACAAGTGCAGCCTTGAGCTCCTCCTCGAGCCGCGCGATCTCGGTCTCGAGCTCCCCCGCCATCGAGGCCAGCTCGGGATCGTTGCGGACATCGGTGAGGTCGGCCCGCGCCTCCTGCCAGGCGACGGCGAGCTTGTACGGCGCCTCGAGCTCCTTCAGGCGTCGACCGACGTCCGCAGCCTCCCGGTGGTCGTTATAGACCGCGGGGTCGGAGAGGCGCGCCTGCACCTCCGTGTAGGAGCGTACAAGCTCCTCGACGAGTGGTTCGATCCCGGCCATGCGCCGATGGTAGCCGGGCCCGGCAAGGTCGTTGCAACGCTCGCTCGGTTGCGATCGTGTCGGCCCTAGCGCCTAGAGAAGGCTCGCAGAGACGCCAACGGTCGCGATCCCGCGAATGAGCGCGGAGAACGGGCATCCGGCATCGGCGACCTCCGCCGCCTGGGCAAACGCCGCCTCGTCGCAGTCCGGCACCTCGCCGCGCACCTCGATCTGCGAGTGGACGATCTGGTGCCCCTTGCCCTCGACCTCGTCCATCGTCACGACGACACGGGTGTCGAGACGAGCAGGGGGCGTGCCGGCCTTCGAAAGCTCGCTTGCGAGCGACATCGTGAAGCAGCCTCCATGCGCGGCGGCCAGCAGCTCCTCCGGACTCGTCTTTCCCTCTGCAACCCCGATACGTGAGGCGACGCTGTACTGCAGCGCCGCGAAGGCTTCTGACGAGACGGCGCTGAGCGTGCCGACGCCACGGGCGACATTGCCCTCCCAGGTTGCGCTGGCCTCACGGACGATTCTGGGCATCTGAGCTCCTCCTCTATTCGGGATCGGTGCGAGTGGCCTTAGGAGCCCTACGCCATTACCTCGACGCGGGACTCGGCCCGCAACTCGTCCTCGCTCTCGGCCTGCTCGACCCGGATGACCTCTTCGAGCGCCCGGATCGAGACCTCGATCTGGTCGAGGTCGGGCTGGCGCGTGGTGAGCCGCTGCAGCCAGAGGCCCGGGGCGAGGAGCGTCATCAGGAACCGGTTGCCCTGGTGCTTCCCGGCGT